>JAEZEY010000406.1 GCA_023432845.1 Pseudomonadota bacterium | reverse complement strand
CCTGTGACCGAAGCACCGGCCGTTGCCGCGCCAACACCGCCGGCCGAGGTGGCCAAGCCCGCCGCTCCCGAACCTGCGCCCGCTCCGGTGACGACTGCGCCTGCCACCGACACGCCCGCGCCCGCCATCGCCGCGCCAGCGCCGCTGCCGCCGACAAAGCCGGTCATCTCCGACAAGAAGGAAGCGGTGCCGGCCAAGCAGTTGTTCGCGGCCAAGAAGCTGCCCAGCCTCGGCAAGGCGATGGCCATCGGTTACTACCCGCGCGGCTGCCTGCAAGGCGGCGTCGCATTGCCGGTCAACGGCCCGACCTGGCAGGTCATGCGACTATCGCGTAACCGCAACTGGGGCCACCCGAGCCTTGTGCGCTTCCTGGAAAAGTTCGCGCCCGCCGCCGCCAAGGCCACCGGCTGGAAAGGCATTCTCGTCGGCGACATGGCGCAGCCGCGCGGCGGCCCGACCCCATTCGGCCACATGAGCCACCAGACCGGCCTCGACGTCGACGTCTGGTTCATGCCGATGCCCGACCGCACACTGACGAGCGAAGAGCGCGAGAAGGTATCGGCGATCAATCTGGTTTCGGCGGACTGGAAGAGCATCAATCCGAAGACCTGGACCCCACAGCACTATGACTTCATCCGCGTTGCCGCGCAGCAGTCCGGCGTCGAGCGCGTGCTGGTCAATGCCGCGATCAAGAAGGAAATGTGCCGGATGCAGAAAGGCAAGCATCCGGAGTGGATGGAGAAGGTGCGGCCCTGGTACGCGCACCACGACCACATCCATGTGCGCATGGAATGTCCGGCGGATTCGCCCAATTGCCGCAGCCAGCCGTCGGTGCCGGACAGCGACGGCTGCGGCGCCGCGCTCGATTACTGGTTCTCGGACAAGGTGCTGAAGCCTAAGCCCAAGCCGCCGGGCACCAAGCCGGCCAAGCCGCCGAAGCCTATCACACTCGCCGACCTGCCGCCGGCCTGCAAAACCGTGCTCGCCGCGCCGGCGAAAGATCGCGAATAGTTCTTCACTCCACCGGCAGCACGTTGGTGTACTTGACCTGCTCCAGTGCGAAGCTCGATTCGATCGAGGCGATGCCGTCGAGCCGCGTCAGCTTCGTCTTGAGGAAGCGCTCGTAACTCGGCAGATCCGGCACGACGACACGCAGCAGATAGTCGCGCTGCCCGGTCATCAGATAGCACTCTAGCACTTCGGGCCAGCGCGAGATGGTCTTGCCGAAACGCTCGAGCATTTCCTCGCGCTGCTTGTCGAGCTTGATCGAAATGAAGACAGAGACCGGCAGGCCGACGGCGCGCTGGTCGAGCACCGCGACATAGCGGTTGATGATGCCCGCCTTCTCCAGGAGACGCACGCGACGCAGGCACGGCGACGGCGACAGCCCGACCTGCGCCGCCAGGTCGTTGATGCTCATACGACCATCGGCCTGCAGCAGATTGAGGATTTTGCGATCGATGGGGTCGAGTTTTGAAGTTGGCATACTCTGCTTTCAGTCTATCTAGTATTGACATAATCGGCCAATATTGTTGTTGCGAATAGCGCATTTTGGCAGGCATCGCCATGGCCAAAAGCGCACTATTGTTCCTGCCGGGCCGCGAAGACCGGAACGACGCCCAAGGGAGTCTCACCATGGCCCGCACTGTCGATCTGCAATCCCTGAGCGCGCTGGAGCGCAAGGTGCTGTGGCTGGCAAGCTGGACCATCCATAATGCCAACCACATCCGCGATAACGCCGATGGTCTGAAGGTCGGCGGCCATCAGGCCTCAAGCGCCTCGCTCGCCACCATCATGACCGCGCTTTACTTCGACGTGCTTCGGCCGCAGGACCGCGTCGCGGTGAAGCCGCACGCGTCGCCCAACTTCCACGCCATCCAGTATCTGTTCGGCAAGCAGACACGCGACAAACTGGAGAACTTCCGCGGCTACAAGGGCGCGCAGAGCTATCCCTCACGCACCAAGGACAGCGACGACGTCGATTTCTCGACCGGTTCGGTCGGCCTCGGTGTCGCGCAGACTTTGTTCTCGTCGCTGACACAGGATTACGTGAAGGCCCATGGCTGGGCCAAGGATCGTCCCGAAGGCCGCATGGTGGCGCTTGTCGGCGACGCCGAACTCGATGAAGGCAACATTTTCGAAGCGCTACTCGACGGCTGGAAGCAGGGCCTGCGCAATTGCTGGTGGGTCATCGACTACAATCGCCAGAGCCTCGATGCCGTGGTGCGTGAAGGCCTGTGGGAGCGCTACGAACAGCTGTTCAAGAACTTCGGCTGGAACGTCGCCATCGTGAAATACGGCTCGCTGCAGCAAGCGGCGTTCAAGGAGCCGGGTGGCGACAAGCTCAAGCACTGGATCGACAATTGCCCGAACCCGCTCTACTCGGCACTGGTGTTCGCCGGCGGCGCGGCCTGGCGCAAGCGTCTCAATGACGAGATCGGCGATCAGGGCGCAGTGTCAAAGCTGATCGAGAAGCGCAGCGACGACGAACTCGCCGCGCTGATGAACAATCTCGGCGGTCACGATCTGCCGGCGCTGCTCGAGGCCTTCCATGGCGCCGATCCGGAAAAGCCGACCTGCTTCATCTGCTACACCGTGAAGGGCTTCGGCCTGCCGATGGCCGGCCATAAGGACAATCACGCCGGCCTGATGACGCCGGCGCAGATGGAAGGCTTCCGCGCCAAGATGAAGGTGCGGCCGGGTCACGAATGGGACAAGTTCGAAGGCCTCGACAACGCCGATGCGTTGCAGGCTTTCCTCGACAAGGTGCCGTTCGCCTCGGGCGGCGAGCGCCGTCTCACCGCACCGGCCATCCCGGTGCCGGAGACGCTCAACGTCGCGATCCAGCCGGTGATGGCGACGCAAACCGGGTTCGGCGCCGTGCTCAACGAGATCGGCCGCGGCGACGACGAATTTGCCAAGCGCATCGTCACAACCTCGCCGGACGTCACGGTCTCGACCAATCTCGGCCCGTGGGTGAACCGCCGCGGACTGTTCGCGCGCGAGGCCATGGCCGACACCTTCAAGAGCGAACAAATCCCCTCGACCTTCAACTGGGAATTCTCGCCGAAAGGCCAGCACATCGAACTCGGCATCGCCGAAATGAACCTGTTCATCATGCTGTCGGCGCTCGGCCTGTCGCACACGATCAACGGCGAACGGCTACTGCCAGTCGGCACGCTCTACGATCCGTTCATCGCGCGCGGCCTCGATGCGCTGAACTACGGCTGCTATCAGGACGCCCGCTTCATGGTGGTGGCGACGCCGTCCGGCATTACGCTCGCTGGCGAAGGCGGCGCGCATCAGTCCATCGCCCAGCCCTTGATCGGCATGGCGCAGGATGGCCTCGCCTCGTTCGAGCCGGCCTTTGTCGATGAGCTGGCGACGATCATGCGCTGGTCGTTCGATTACATGCAGAGGGAAGATAAGGACGCCGAGGCCTCGGAGAAAAACTGGCTGCGCGACGAGACCGGCGGCTCGGTTTACCTGCGACTGTCGACGCGCCCGATCGAGCAGATCAAGCGCGATATGACGCCGGAGCTCAAGCAGCAGATCATCGACGGCGGCTATTGGCTGCGCGAGCCGGGTCCGAACTGCCAAGTGATCATCGCTTACACCGGCGCCATCGCGCCGGAGGCCATCGCCGCCGTCGGCCTGATGGCGGAAGATCGCCGCGACATCGGCCTGCTCGCCGTGACGTCAGCCGATCGTCTCAACGCCGGCTGGACCGCGGCGCAGCGCGCCCGCGAACGCGGCCTCGTTCATGCACGCTCGCACATCGAACGCCTGCTCGGCGATCTGCCGCCGCATTGCGGCATTGTCAGCGTGATCGACGGCCACCCGGCGACCTTGGCGTGGCTCGGTGCCGTGCACGGCCATCGCACGCGCGCGCTCGGCGTCGAGCATTTCGGCCAGACTGGCACGCTCGCCGAGCTCTACAAGCACTATGGCATAGACACCAATTCGATCATCGCCGCGGCGGAAGCCATCGCGCCGGGTCGGCCGATGCGGTATCTGCGCGCGCTTTAGATCAAATAGGTATCTAGCTACGCCACACTATGCATCTCGTGTGACCCTCGTCACATCAATGACACAAGCCAGAGCGCTACTGACGAACAACAGTGGGGAGTTCGTACAATGGGCCTCTTGGACATTCTCAACGGTATGCAGAACGGACCGCGTGGCGCGGCGCAGCCCGACAAGGGCGGCATGTCCCCGATCACAATGGCGATCCTCGGATTGTTGGCCTACAAGGCCTTCAAGAAAATCAGTGGCAACAACACCGCGTCGGCCGGACGTCAGCCTTTGCCTGCGCCGCAGCAAACACCATCAGCCGACCCCGGCCTTGGCGGGTTGCTTGGCGGCGGCGGTCTTGGCGGCGGTCTTGGCAGCGTTCTGGCCGGAGGCCTCGGTGGCCTTCTGTCGGGCGGCGCGGCCGGCAGCATCCTCAGCGGCGGGCTTAGCGATCTGGTCAAGCAATTGCAGCAGAACGGGTTAGGCGAACAGGCCAATTCCTGGGTCGGTACCGGCGAAAACAAGCAGATCAACCCAAACGATCTCGCCAAGGCGCTTGGCGCCGATGAGCTCGACGAACTAACGCAGCAGACCGGCATGTCGCGCGATCAACTGCTCGAAGGTCTAAGCCAGTATCTGCCGCAGGTCGTCGACAGCATGACGCCGAATGGTCGCCTGCCGACCGATCAGGAAGCGAGCCGGCTGCTCTAAGCCGAAGCGACGCGAGAACCACCCAACACCGGAGGATCGCATGGGCATTCTTTGGATCGTTCTGATCGGCTTTGTCGCGGGGATGATCGCACGCTGGATTTCCCCGGGCCCCAACGACCCGAAGGGCTTCCTTCTGACGACCGTGCTCGGCATTGCCGGCGCCTTCGCCGCCACGTGGATCGGCCAAGCCGTCGGCTGGTATCGCCCCGATCAGGGGGCCGGCTTCATCGGCGCGACCGTCGGCGCAGTCCTCGTTCTGTTCATCTGGAATCGTGTGGTGGCCGCGCGGGCCATCTCCGATCCGGGCAATCCACAACGATAACCATCTGACTGAAGCACGTTTCCAACAACCGGGAGAGCACAGCGATGAGCATTTTTGGCAAGATCATGGGAGCCATTTTCGGAAGCGACTCGGCGCAGGCGCAGACCGCGCCGACCGCGCCGGCGCCGGCTGCACCGCCCGCGCAAACCGTGGACGTCGCCGCGATCGTTGACAAAGCCGCAGCTTCCAAGGGTGAAAAGCTCGCGTGGCGCACCTCCATCGTCGATCTGATGAAGGCGCTCGATCTCGACTCAAGCCTCACGGCCCGCAAGGAACTCGCCAAGGAACTGAAATACACAGGCGACATGAACGACTCCGCCAAGATGAACGTCTGGCTGCACAAGCAGATCATGGCAAAGCTTGCCGCCAACGGCGGCAAGGTGCCGGACGACATCAAAGACTGATCGCTATCGAGCCCTGAACGCCACCTCGCGGGAACGCGAGGCGGCGTTTTTTATTTGCGCAGCATGGTGTGCCACAATACGGATCATGCTCACCGCGATTCCTCCAGAACCATCGCCGCGCCTTTCTCGGCGATCATCATGGTCGGCGAGTTGGTATTGCCCGAGGTGATCGACGGCATGATCGAGGCATCGATGACGCGCAAGGCCTCGATGCCGATGACGCGCAGGCGCGCGTCGACGACCGCGCGCGGATCGTCATCGCGGCCCATCTTCGCCGTCCCGACCGGATGGAAGATCGTGGTGCCGATATTGCCCGCCGCTTTCGCCAGCGCCGCCTCGTCGTCGCTACGCACGCTCTCGCCGGGCAGATATTCGACCGGCTGATACGGCTTCAATGCCGGCTGCGAAACGATGGCGCGGGTGACGCGGATCGAGTCGGCGGCAACGCGGCGGTCTTCATCCGTGGAGAGATAATGCGGCGCGATGGCCGGCGCCTGCGTCGGATCGGCCGATTTCAGCGTCACTGTGCCGCGCGAGGTCGGGCGCAGATTGGCGACGCTGGCGGTGAAGGCCGGGAACGCATGCAGCGGATCGCCGAACTTCTCCAGCGACAACGGCTGCACATGATACTGGATGTTGGCGCGATCCTGTGACGGATCGGACTTGGTGAAAGCGCCGAGCTGCGATGGCGCCATGGTCATTGGCCCGCGGCGGCGCAGGGCATAGTCGAGCCCCATGCCGAAACGGCCGAACAGAGTGGCGTTGATGGCGTTGAGCGTCTTGACGCCCGCGACCTTGTAGATGGTGCGCAGCTGGAGATGATCCTGCAAATTCTGGCCGACGCCGGGCTTGTCGAGCTTCACCTCGATGCCGTGCTGGGCGAGATGCGCGGCCGGGCCGATGCCCGACAGCATCATCAGATGTGGCGAACCGATGGCGCCGGCGGCGAGAATGACCTCGCCGCGGCACCTGGCTTCGCGCAGCACGCCGTTCTGCCGGAAGCGCACGCCGATCGCCCGCTTGCCATTGAACAAAATCGCTTCCGCCTGACAGCCGGTTTCGAGCTTGAGGTTCGGCCGCTTCAGCGCCGGCTTGAGGAAGCCGCGCGCCGCCGACCAGCGCCGGCCCATGCGCTGATTGACATGGAAATAACCGATGCCTTCGTTGTCACCCGTATTGAAGTCCGCACTCTCCGGGATCCCATATTCGATCGCCGCCCGCTTGAACGCCTCCAGAATTTCCCATGACAGCCTTTGTTGCTCCACACGCCACTCACCGCCCTGCGCATGCATGTCGCCCGCGATGAAATGGTCGACGTGCCTGCGGAAATACGGCCGCACGTCGTCCCAGGACCAGCCGGGCAGGCCAAGCTGGCGCCACTGGTCGTAGTCGGTGGCCTGGCCGAGCATGTAGATCATGCCGTTGATCGCCGAGCAGCCGCCGATCACCTTGCCGCGCGGATAATTCAGCGCGCGGCCGTTGAGGCCGGGCTCGGCTTCGGTCCTGAACATCCAGTCGGCGCGCGGATTGCCGATGGCGAACAGGTAGCCGACCGGGATGTGAAACCAGATCCAGTTGTCTTTGCCGCCCGCTTCCAGGATCAGCACGCGCTTGCCCGGATCGGCCGACAGCCGGTTCGCCAGAACGCAACCCGCCGAACCGGCGCCAACGATGATGTAGTCGAACTCGCCCTCAAGGGGCGTGGCCGTTGCCATTGACGTTTCCTTTTGCCGCGAGTGTGCGTGAGCGCCGCACCGGTGACAAGCGGCCAGGAACTTGCTAGGTATGGCGTGCCTGTGGCGCATTGCGCATGCCGCCATACGAAAACCGGAACGGCGGTTCCGGCGACGGATCGACAACCATCACCGATTTGACGCCACCCGGCGCGCATTCTGCGCGCGAGGAGAACCGCCATGCTGAAAAAGCTCTTTCTTTGCCTCGGCCTTATGGCCGCTATCGCCGCCGCGCCGCAGCAGGCGCAGGCGCAGGAGACGCTCACCGTCTTCGCCGCCGCCTCGCTGAGGAACGCGCTCGACGATGCCAATGCCGCGTTCACCAAGGCGACCGGCGTCAAGGTGACGGCGAGCTACGCCGCCACCTCGGCCCTCGCCAAGCAGATGGAAAGCGGTGCACCGGCCGATGTCTTCCTCTCCGCCGACCTCAAATGGATGGACTATGTCGGCGACAAGAAGCTGATCAAGGCCGACAGCCGGTATAACCTGCTCGGCAACAGACTGGTGCTGATCGCCGGCAAGGATTCCAAGCTCGGCGCCGTCAAGATCGACCAGGGCTTTGATATCGCCGCCCTCGCCGGCGAAGGCCGCATCGCGGTCGCCGACGTCAAGGCGGTGCCGGCCGGCCGCTACGCCAAGGCCGCGCTGGAGAAGCTCGGCTCGTGGGCCGCGGCGGAGCCGAAGCTCGCGATGGCCGAGAACGTGCGCGCCACGCTCGCCTTCGTTGCTCGTGGCGAAACGCCGATCGGCATCGTCTACGAGACCGACGCCAAGGTGGAGCCGAACGTCAAGATTCTCGCTATCTTCCCCGATGGCTCCTATCCGCCGGTAACCTATCCGGTCGCGGCGACGACGAACGCCAAGGCCGATGCAGCAAAGTATCTCACTTTCCTGCGCAGCAATGAGGCCAAGACGATTTTCGAGAAGTACGGCTTCAGTGTGCTATCGAGCGCGAAAGCCAGCTAAGTCGCAGATGCTCGAGCTTTCTCCTGAGGAATGGACCGCCGTCGCTCTCTCCGTGAGAGTGGCGGCCGTCGCCACCGCCTTCTCGCTGCCGCTCGGCATTGCCGTGGCGTGGCTGCTCGCGCGCAAGAATTTTCCCGGCAAGGCGCTGCTCAACGCCGTCATCTATCTGCCGCTGGTGCTGCCGCCGGTCGTCACCGGCTATCTCTTGCTCATCGCTTTCGGCCGTCGCGGCATCTTCGGCGCCTGGCTGGAGAGCATCGGCATCGTATTTTCATTCCGCTGGACCGGCGCGGCGCTGGC
>JAEZEY010000360.1 GCA_023432845.1 Pseudomonadota bacterium | reverse complement strand
ATCCACAGCGCCGTGGCGAAAGTAGCGCATCCGGAGAACAGATACATCAGGATGGCGGCCATCATGGCTTGGGCTCCTGGTTGCCGTCCTCTTCCTGATCGGGCAGGTCGAGGTCTTCCCAGATGTTGCCGCTGCCCCAAGGGACGATTTCCTCATCGTCGGGCGCTGGGCGGACCCAGCCGTATGCGGTGCCTACCAGGCGAACGAATGCTTGGTCCGCGTCCAGCGCCGAGACGCGGTTCAGGTCGTGTTCGAGCAGCCCGCGCAGCTGTTCAAGCGTCAGGCCAGAGCGCCGGGCAGCCTGCCCCTCGTTCAGGTCCATCACGCGCATCTGGTAGGCCATCTGCGCCGCCGTGTGCCGGAGTCGGGCGAGATCGAGGCGAGCCTGTTCCTCCGCAGTGAAGTCGAAGAAGCGGTTGCCATTCTCCGCGATCAGGCGCACTGCCTCTTCCGGGGAGACGACGCGCACGACGGCCTCGCCAGCGTCCCACAAACTATGGAAGACGTTCAGGGCATAGCCAGGCTCCGATGGGCCCATGAGGCGATACGGCCGCCCAGAGGCGGTCACGCCGCGCAGCGTCTGCGAGTCGAAAACGACCAGCGGCGTGGACGTCCGATGCGTCCCCATCCCCTCGGCTCCCGCAAGGATCGGCCCGCTTTCGCTAGCCATCAGTAGCGCCCACCTAGAAAGGAGTCGTTCCGTCTTCGTCTTCGTCATGCTTTCGCTCCCCACCTGTTTGCCATCGGCGACAGCATCAGCTCCAGCTCCTCGGGAGAGACGGGGCGCGCCCCCTCCGCCTCGAGCGGTCCGCGGAAGACCGCCACGGCGGCCAGCGCGAGGGCATCGTTCCGGATGCCGCCGAGGCGGTAGGTGCGCCCGCTGGCGGTGGTTGCCGTCATGGACGCGAGGTCAAAGGTCTCGACAGCCGTGGACAGGCGCAGGCGCGTGCCCTGATGCATGCCTCCGATGTGCGCCGTGCCTGCCGACGAAATGACGACACCCCATGCCTGCATATCGACGTGCGGCTCCTCGTAGACAGGGCGCGCCTTCATGGCTCCTTCCCCGGCGCTGGCGGCCACGGCTGGTCGACCGCTTCAAAGATCCGGTCCAGCGTCTCGATCGTGACCGCGCGCAGGTCGCGGCCATTCAGGATGTCGCGCAGCCTGTCGGCCGGGATGCCCGTGGCCGCCGCGGCGGTTTCGACGGCCAGTCCCCGCTGGCGCATGCTATCGCGGATCGAGAGGATCAGGTCGGCCTTCACCTGGCTCATGAGACCCAGGGGCAGGAATTCGTCCGTCATCGTGCGCTCCCATGAATGTCCCTTGTCGAGCCTCACGGCCGGCGGCGAGAGGGACAAGCGGCGTCTGGCGCAACGAATCCTTCGGGAGGAGGTGACACAAGTCGTGATGCCCTGCGGCGCCTTCTCAGGTCGACGCAAGCCACGCGTGCAAGCTACACGGGCGGGAGACGGAGAATCAGATGAGCGTCGTCTACACAATCGGATACGAAGGAACGGACATCGACCGCTTCGTCGCTACCTTGAAGGCGGTCGGGGTCAGGCGCCTCGCAGACGTGCGGGCGCTGGCGCTTTCGCGGAAGAAGGGCTTCTCCAAGAGGTCGCTGGCGGCCCGCCTCAAGGCAGAGGGCATCGACCACATCCACTTGGTCGGGCTTGGCGACCCCAAGACCGGCAGAGAGGCTGCGAGGGCAGGGGCGTCCGCGTCGGCGATGATGAAGTCAACCTCCCTTAGGTGCATCAGCCGCCGGCTCGAAAGGGACTAGTTGAAAAGGTCGTCCTGGTCGCTGATCCCGGCCGCGAACAGGACCCGCTGCGGCACCTGCCTCCGATACCGGCCGGCCAGCCGCCAGACGTGGAGGGCGAGCCCCGGGCTGGCGAGGGCCAGCTGCGATGGGGACGAGGCAAGCGCGTGGCCGATGACAACGTCCGAGCGGGCGAATCCCCGCCCGTTGGCGAGGGTCGCATGGTCCGGGTCGTATCCGGCGACCACCCTGATCGCGTCATGGGCTGCCTGCAGGCGTTCCCGCGACGGCATGGTCTTCGCCGCTTCCCGGTCGAGGTCAGGCAGCGGCATGCCGAAGACGTCGAGCGAGGCCCGCTCGACGATGGCCTTCAGGCCGCCGTGCTTGTCCGTGGCCTTGGCGTCGCGCTTCATACGCTTGGCGGCGGCGAACTACACGGCGAGGTTGCCGATCGTGATCTCTTCTGTGTCCGGCAGGTCATCCCACAGGCAGAACTCGGTCAATTCCCCCTCCCGAAAGCGTCACGCCGTGAATCCCGAGACCCTGATTCCGTCCGATCCAGTAACGGGTAGAGAACGCAATCATGAGGCGTTGCCCCGTGACGCTTTGCGGCGGCGGACGGACGGAAGGAGACACCGCACCGGTGGATCAGCGGCGCAAGCTCCGCAGGGTCGCCGTTGCGCCCGAGACGGCGGCGAACCTTGGCCTTCGCCTCGGCGGGTCGCGCGAGCGCAGGCGCTGGCGGTAGCGGCGCGCCCCGCTCCTGCTGTGCCTCGTGCTTTCCGCTCGCTTTCCTCGGCATTTCCCCGGTCCTCTCCCCGTCACAACGATACGCCAAGCGTCACAACGATACACCTGACGGACACCGTGAGGCCTTGCGCCGCAAGGCACAAAGCCGTCCCGGCACGTCAGCTCAATTTGAGAAGCTTCGTCCTGAGCGCCCCGGCCTTCGCCCGGGCGGTGACCGTCCCGGGGACTCCGGCGCGGCCAACGAATACCTCCCCGAGGAAGTGCCTGATACGGTCGGAGCCCGGCCCGTCGACTGCCAGCAGGGCAATGGCAGCATCGGCCAGGGCCTCCCGGATCATCGGTTCGGTGGGGAGCGGCGATCAGGCCTCGACTGCCTTCCTCTGCCGCTCGCGATGCTCGCGCACCCGCTGCGCCCCCGTAGGCCCTGCGTTCCTCCACGGGCGGTCCCAGACGGCTTTCTTTCGTCCTCCCGTCAGCATCGCATACAGCGCCTCGATCTCGTCCGACATGGCCGTCTCTCCCCTGTGACCTCCAACGAGGCTGACGCCGGCGGCGGCACGATGCAAGCGTGTCACATGTAAAACATGAAATCGTTCGCGCCCCAGGAGAGGCTGCGCAAGGGCTGCCTACGGCGTGGGCTGGCGAATCCTTGAGGGTGGAGCCTCGACGCGGACCGGCGGAGCCGCATGTGCTCGCGCTACAGGTTCGAGTAGCTCGCGCTGGACGGGGACCACGGCAGGACGGATTCGAATCCCCGGCGACGGTGCAGGACTGGCACCGACCCTTCCACCTGCACTGACCTACAGAACAAAAACCCGCCCAGCGGGCACGGCACTTCCTCGTCGCGCCGGAGGCACCCGCTGGCCCGGCCTTCCGGCGGAGCCGATTCCATTACGCCGGGGGAGCCTTCATGCGGCGTCCGCACAGGAGGTCGGACCGCCGTCAGGCAGGCGAATCCGGCACGGCCAGAACGACTACTAAATAAGGACTTTCCTAGTATCCGTCAGGATTCTGTTGACGGGCGAAGGCCCTGCCTGCCCAAAACGGCATTCTTTATGTGACAAGTTGTCCATCGCAGGCCCCTTTCCAGCCCCATGGGAGGGCCCTGAATCCGCGTCTTTGTGACGGATTGTCCGGCGTGTCACGAAATGGATTTCCGTTGCATGACAGCGGTTTGCCGGAAACCGGGCGCGTCTCTGTAACATGAGAACGGCCAAATGTCACAAAGACGTATTGACGCCTGCTGGCCGACGCCGAACCATCGATGCAGGAGAGGCGGGGAGGAAGCCATGTCGCGCAGGATCGTCAGGAGCAGGTCGGGGATCAGGGGGAGGGACCGCAAGGGCATCCGCGCCCGGGACTTCCAGGCGCAGGTCGCCTCGCCGGAGGCGCATCCGTTCGCGCCGCTGGACCACGACATGCCCCGCGTCATGATCGAGACCATGCGCATCGAGGAGGGCGGGGACAGGCTAACGGCGAAGGACTGGGCCATCTACCACCTCATGCTCGCCACGGCCCGGGAGGCCGGGATCGAGAGGGACTGGCACGAGGTGGGGCTGCGCACCGTCACCGGGTTCCTCGGCGACGAGCACAAGGAGAGCCGCGTCCGCCAGTCCCTCAAGCGCATCACCCGGACGCTTGTCAGCTACGACTTCCGCGGCGAGAGGAACCGGGCCTACGGAGACGTGCCGCTC
>JAEZEY010000286.1 GCA_023432845.1 Pseudomonadota bacterium | reverse complement strand
GCCTTGGGCCGCCCGTTTTCGTTTCGTCCTCGGGAATCGGCAGGCCAGACTCACGCATTTTTGCGGCTGCCCCCGCTTGCGCCCCCGCAGGCGGAATGATCGACTGCGCGCCGATTTGCAACCGGGCTACCCAAGGGGGAAGACAAGATGCTCAAGTTCTACTATTCCGGCGCGCCGAATCCGATGAAGGTGGCGCTGTTCCTCGAGGAGGCCGGTCTGCCCTACGAGGCTATTCCGGTCGACACCCGCAGGGGCGACCAGCACAAGCCGGAATTCACCGCCATCAATCCGAACGCCAAGGTGCCGGCGATCGTTGACGGCGACGTCACCGTGTTCGATTCCAACGCCATCCTGCTCTATCTCGGCGAGAAGACCGGCAAGTTCATGCCGGCTGCCGGCGACAAGCTGCGCGGCGAACTGCTCTCCTGGCTGATGTTCATCGCCTCCGGCGTCGGGCCCTATTCGGGCCAGTCGGTGCATTTCCGCAATTACGCGCCGGACAAGATCGAATACGCCATCAACCGCTACATGTACGAGGCGCAGCGCCACTACGGCATTATCGATGCGCGACTCGCCAAGCAGAAGTACATGGTCGGCGACACCTATACGATCGTCGATATGGCGCTGTGGGGCTGGGCGCGGCTCATTCCGGTGGCGCTCGGCGAGAGCTACTGGGCCAAATTCCCGAACCTCAAGCGCCTGATGGACGAGATCAACGCCCGTCCGGCCTCGGTCCGCGCCATCGCCATCAAGGACAAGCACACCTTCAAGACCGAATTCGACGACGAAGCCAGGAAGGCCATGTTCCGTCACATGCATGAGAAGGTTACGTAAAACGCCATTGCCGCCATCCCGGGACCGGCCGCGGGGCCGGATCCCGGAATGACCTGGTAAGGTTCACGTGCTAAGTCTTGGGCGTCATCAGCAGGCTGACTCTCATGGACCTCAAAAAGATACCGTCTGGCTTGAACCCGCCGCACGACGTCTACGCCGTGATCGAGGTGCCGCTCGGCGGCGTCCCGGTCAAATACGAGTTCGACAAGTCCTCGAGCGCGCTGTTCGTTGACCGTTTCCTGCACACGGCGATGTTCTATCCCGGCAATTACGGTTTCATCCCGCACACGCTGTCGAATGACGGCGATCCGGTCGATGTCATGGTCATCACCCAGGTGCCGGTGGTGCCGGGCGCGGTGATCCGCGTGCGTCCGGTCGGCGCGCTGCTGATGGAAGACGAAGCCGGGGGCGATGAGAAGATTCTCGCCGTGCCGGTCGACAAGCTGCATCCATTTTATCGCGGCGTCACCAGCTATCGCGACCTGCCGGACGTGATGATCGAGCAGATCGCCCACTTCTTCCAGCACTACAAGGATCTGGAAAAGGGCAAGTGGGTGTCGATCGTGCGCTGGCTCGACGCTCGTGAGGCCGAAGGCCTGATCATGGACGGCATCAAGCGGGCCAAGGGCAGGGCACGCAAGAAGGCCGTCAGGAAAGTCGCGAAGAAATAGGTCGTCTCGAAGCCATCACGCCAGCGTTGCCGCGAGGCGCTTGGCCTCAGTAACGAGCGCGGCGGTGATCGGCGTCATCGGTTCACGCCGCGGCACCACGAGGCCGATCGTTTGCACCGCGTCGGGTTCGAGGATCGGGATGGCGCGGATCGTCGGGGTGAGCCCGAGGGTCTGCGCGATCTTCTCCGGCATCACGCTCGCCCAACGTCCGGTTCGGACGTGGCTGTACAGAAGGATCATCGAATTCGATTCCAGCGTCGGCCGCGACTCGGCGCCGGCGCTCTTGAGAAGACGATCGATGATACGGCGGTTCTGCATATCGGGCGTCAGCAGGCACAGTGGCAGTTGCGCCACCTCCGACCACGTCACCTTGTCGCGGTCGCCGAGCGGCGCATCGACGGAGGTCAGCAGGCGATAATGCTCCTGATAAAGCGGCACGATGTTGACCCGGCCGATCGGCTCGTTCTCGATGTAGGTGATGCCGGCATCGATCTCGAGATTTTCAAGGAGATCGAGAATCTCGATCGATGTCCGCGACAGGACCGTGAACTGCACATTGGGATGCCGCTCGCGATAAGGCGTCGTCAGCGCGGCGACCATGGGCAGCGCCGTTGGAATCGCGGCGATGCGCAGCCGCCCGGTCAGGCCGAGGCGCAGTGCCTTGATGTCCTCGCGCATGGCCCGGCTGTCGCCGACGATGCGGCGGCCCCAATCGAGCACGCGCTCGCCCTCCGGCGTGAAGCCCTGGAATCGCGAGCCCCGTTTGACCAGCAGCACGCCCATCTGCTCCTCGAGCTGCTTTACGCCGGCCGACAAGGTCGGCTGGGTCACGCCGCAGGCCTCGGCGGCCCGGCCGAAATGCTTTTCCCGCGCCAGGGCCAGCAGAAACTCGAGCTTGTCGATCAAAGAAATAACCCTTCTGAATCAAGAATTTAATTAGCACAGGATGCTGTCCCATGCATCAGGCTTTCCCCGGCAATCTCTCTTTTACGATAGCCTTTGGCTATTAACCCATGCCGAGGATGGGCTTGTCCACTGTCTGGAATAGCTTCAAAAAAGGCTCTGGGAGAAGCCGATGAACATCCACAACCCGCCAGTAAACGGCGGCAACAGCCCGGGTCGGGGCGGCCGGCGCAAGGCGAGACGCACCCCCAAAGGCCGGCAGGTCGACCCGCAAGCCCTGAGCGAAGTCCAGGCGCTGCTCATCGACAAGCCGCGCCGGCGCGATCTGCTCATTGAGCATCTGCACCTTATCCAGGATCATTACGGGCACATCTCGGCGCGGCATCTGGCCGCGCTCGCGCAGGAAATGCGCCTGGCGCAGACCGAGGTCTACGAGGTCGCGACCTTCTATTCGCATTTCGATGTGGTGAAGGAAGGCGGCACGCCGCCGGCGCCGGTCACCGTCCGCGTATGCGACTCCTTGTCATGCTGCATGGCCGGCGCGAACACGCTGCTCAATGAACTGCCGGCCAAACTCGGCAAGGATGTGCGCGTCGTACGAGCGCCCTGCATGGGCGCCTGCGATCATGCCCCCGCCGTCGCAGTCGGCCACATGCAGACCTTCAACGCCACCGCTGACAAGGTCGCGGCTGCGGTGAAGGCGCATCCGCATCCTCATGCCTGGAAACCGCAGACGGATTTCGCTGGCTATCAGAAGGCCAGTGGTTACTCGCTGCTGAAGGACCTTCTCGTCGGCAAGCGCACACGTGACGAACTGATCAAGCTTGTCAGTGACGCCGGGTTGCGCGGCCTCGGCGGCGCCGGGTTTCCCACCGGGCGCAAATGGTCGCTGGTGCGCGCCGAGCCGGCGCCGCGCCTGTTCGCGGTCAACTGCGACGAGGGCGAGCCGGGCACCTTCAAGGATCGCTATTATCTCGAGCGCGATCCGCACCGTTTCATCGAAGGCATGCTGATTGCCGCCTTCGTCGTCGAAGCCGCCGACACTTATCTCTATGTTCGCGACGAATATCCCGAGATCCGGCTGATGCTGATCGAGGAACTCGACAAGGTCGCCGCCGCCGGACTGTCGCCACACACCAAGGTGCATGTACGCCGCGGCGCCGGCGCCTATATCTGCGGCGAAGAGTCGGCGATGATCGAGTCGATCGAGGGCAAGCGCGGCCTGCCGCGCCATCGTCCGCCTTATGTCGCGCAGAAGGGCCTGTTCGGTCGTCCGACGCTCGAGCAGAACGTCGAGACCATGTACTGGATCCGCGACATCATCGAGAAGGGCCCGCACTGGTTCGCCTCGCAGGGCAAGCCGGAACGCACCGGTTTCCGTAGCTTCTCGGTGTCGGGTCGCGTCAAAAGCCCCGGCGTGAAGGTGGCGCCGGCCGGCACCACGATCCGCGAACTGATCGAGAACCACTGCGGTGGCATGCAGGACGGCCATACGCTTAAGGGCTTCCTGCCGGGCGGCGCCTCGGGCGGCATCTTCCCGGCGTCGTTTGCCGATCATCCGCTCGATTTCGGCACCTTCGAAAAGCATGGCGGTTTCGTCGGCTCGCATGCCGTGGTCATTCTGTCCGACAAGGATGACATGAAAGCGGTCGCGCTCAACCTCATGAAGTTCTTCGAGGATGAAAGCTGCGGGCAGTGCACGCCATGTCGCGTTGGTACCGAGAAGGCCGCCAAGCTTATGGAACACGGGCCCTGGAACGTCGGTCTGCTCACCGAATTGTCGACATTGATGCGCGACGCCTCGATTTGCGGCCTCGGCCAGGCGGCGCCCAATCCGCTAATGTCGGTACTGACTTATTTCCGCGACGACCTCGAAAAGCCGCTTCAGGATCTTGCGCCATGACTGAGACGAAGAAACCCCTCGGTTACGGGCACGACAACAAGGGCGCTGTTGTTGGCGACGCCATGCACAAGGGCAAGCCGACGGTGAATCATGGCGGCCCGATGGACAAGACGGATGGCGCCGGTGGCGCGCCGACGACGAAGACCTTCTTTATCGATGGCCACGAGATCGACATTCGCGAGGGTGAGTCGATCTTCAACGCCGCGCGCCGTCTTGACATTATTCTGCCGAACCTTTGCTACCTGCCGCAGCCGGGCTATCGCGCCGACGGCAATTGCCGCGTCTGCATGGTCGAGATCGAGGGCGAGCGCGTGCTGGCCGCATCCTGCATCCGGACGCCGTCGCCCGGCATGAAGGTGAAGACCGACACCCATCGCGCCGAGACCGCGCGCAAGATGGTGGCTGAACTTCTGGTCACCGATCAGCCGGCGATGGAGGTGGCGCACGATCGCGACAGCGACTTCTGGAAAATTGCAAAGCAGCAGCAGGCACAAGCCGGCCGCTTCCCGAAGCGCGAGGCGATCGTCGTGCCGGAGCCTGACCGTTCGCATCCGGCGATGGCGGTCAACCTCGACGCCTGCATCCAGTGCAATCTTTGCGTCCGCGCCTGCCGCGAAGTGCAGGTCAACGACGTCATCGGCATGGCCGGCCGCGGTCACAGCGAAAAGATCGTGTTCGACTTCGACGATCCGATGGGCGCCTCGACCTGCGTCGCCTGCGGCGAGTGCGTGCAAGCCTGCCCGACTGGTGCACTGATGCCGTCGACCATGGTCGACGAGAACAATATCTATCTCGGTGCTCCCGATCGCACGGTGGATTCGGTCTGCCCCTATTGCGGCGTCGGCTGCCAGCTCACCTATCAGATCAAGAACGACAAGATCGTCGCCGTCACCGGCCGTAACGGTCCGGCGAATGAAAACCGGCTCTGCGTCAAGGGCCGCTTCGGCTTCGACTATGTCAACAATCCGCAGCGCCTGACCAAGCCGCTGATCCGCAAGGAAGGCGTGCCGAAGGTCCCGCACGAATTCATCGATCCGTCCAATCCGTGGACCCACTTCCGTGAAGCGACCTGGGAAGAGGCGCTCGATCGCGCCGCGAATGGCCTCAAGACCATCCGCGACCGCGATGGCTCGCACGCGCTGGCCGGTTTCGGCTCCGCCAAGGGTTCGAACGAGGAGGCCTATCTGTTCCAGAAGCTGGTGCGTACCGGCTTTGGAACCAACAACGTCGATCACTGCACGCGGCTGTGCCACGCTTCGTCGGTGGCGGCGCTGCTCGAGGGCGTTGGGTCGGCCGCTGTGTCCGCGACCTTCAACGAAGTGAAGAACTCGGAAGTCATCATCGTCATCGGCGCCAACCCGACCGAGAACCATCCGGTGGCGGCGACCTACTTCAAACAGGCGGCCAAGCGCGGCTCCAAGCTGGTCATCATGGACCCGCGCGGCACGGCGATGAAGCGCCATGCCTGGAAGATGATGCAGTTCAAGAACGGCACCGACGTGGCGATGCTCAACGCCATGCTCAATGTCATCGTGACCGAGAAGCTCTACGACGAGCAGTACATCCAGACCTATGTCGAAGGCTTCGACGCCTGGAAGGAGAACGTCAAGGATTTCACGCCGGAGGAGATGGCGCCGATCTGCGGCATCGACGCCGACACCTTGCGCGAGGTCGCGCGCGCCTATGCCCGCGCTGAAAGCGCGATCATTTTCTGGGGCATGGGCGTCTCCCAGCACACCCACGGCACCGACAACGCCCGCTGCCTGATCGCGCTGGCGTTCATCACCGGCCAGATCGGCCGGCCGGGCACGGGTCTCCATCCGCTGCGCGGCCAGAACAACGTGCAGGGCGCGTCCGACGCCGGCCTCATTCCGATGTTCTTCCCGGACTACAGGTCGGTCGAGAACCCGGAAATCCGCGGCCAGTACGAGAAGGTCTGGGGCGTCAAGCTGCCGCCCAAGCGCGGCAAGACCGTCGTCGAGATCATGGACGCGATCCATGAGGGCGAAATCAAGGGCATGTATATCGAGGGCGAGAACCCGGCGATGTCCGACCCCGATCTCAACCACGCGCGCCAGGCGCTCGCCCATCTCGAGCATCTGGTGGTGCAGGACCTGTTCCTCACCGAGACCGCGGTCTATGCCGACGTCGTGCTGCCGGCCTCCGGCTGGCCGGAGAAGGACGGTACCGTCACCAACACCAACCGTCAGGTGCAGATGGGCCGCGCCGCCGTGCCGCTACCGGGCGATGCGCGCCAGGATCTCTGGATCATCCAGGACATCGCCAACCGCCTCGGCTGCGGCTGGAACTACAAGCATGTCGGGGAGGTGTTCACTGAGATGGCGTCGCTGATGCCGGCGCTCGCCAACATCACCTGGGAGCGCGTCGAGCGCGAGCACGCGGTCACCTATCCGGTCGACGGGCCGGACGTGCCGGGCCGCGACGTCGTGTTCGACAACGGCTTCCCGCGTCCGGGTGGCTTCGCCAAACTGGTGGCGACCAAGCTCACGCCGCCGGACGAGGTGCCGGATCACGATTACCCGTTCATCCTCTCGACCGGCCGCCAGCTCGAGCACTGGCACACCGGCTCGATGACCCGCCGCACCAAAGTGCTCGACGCGC
>JAEZEY010000311.1 GCA_023432845.1 Pseudomonadota bacterium | reverse complement strand
TTTGTAGCCTGGGTGGAGCGTAGCGCAACCCGGGACTGCCGCTCCCTGGATTTCGCTGCGCTCATCCGGGCTACAAACGATTACGCGCGCAGCTACTTCATCGCCTTCAAACTCACCCCCGCCGGCGGCGGCATTGTGTCCGGCACGAAGAAATCGACCTGCAGGGGCTGGCTCGGGTTCACCCGGTACTGGTCGAAGTCGGTGACGCCCTCGGCGGCGAGGAAGGTGTCGTCGATCAGGAACTGGCCGGTGAAGCTCTTCGGCTTCTGGAAGATGCGCCAGGCCGCCTCGGCGAGAATGTCCGGCGTGCGAGACATGTTGATCAGCGCGTCGCCGCCGAGCAGGTTCTTCACCGCCGCGGTGGCGATGGTGGTGCGCGGCCACAGCGCGTTGACCGCGATCTTGCCGTGCTGCTCGCCGGCAAGGCCGAGCACCACCATGCTCATGCCGAATTTCGCCATCGAATAAGCGGTGTGCGGCGCGAACCATTTTGTCGCCATGTCGAGTGGCGGCGACAGCATCAATATGTGCGGGTTGGCCGCCTTGGCGAGATGGGTCAGGGCGTATTTCGACACCATGAAAGTGCCGCGCGCATTGATCTGGTGCATCAGGTCGAAGCGCTTCATGTCGGTCTGCGCCACCGGCGTCAGCGAGATGGCGCTGGCATTGTTGACGACAATGTCGAGCCCGCCGAAATGCGCGGCCGTCTTGTCGAGCGCCTCCTTCACCTGCGCTTCCTCGCGCACGTCGACGATCAGCGGCAGCGCCTTGCCGCCGGCTTTTTCGATGTCCTCGGCGGCGGTGTAGATCGTGCCTTCGAGCTTGGGATGCGGCTCGGTGGTCTTGGCGGCGATGGCGATATTGGCGCTGTCGCGCGCGGCGCGCAGCGCGATGGCGAGTCCGATACCGCGCGACGCGCCTGTGATGAACAGGGTCTTGCCCTTCAGTGACATGTCCGCCCTCGACTTTTTGCTCTTTTCGGCCCGCCGGGCCCTGTCGGCAATGTACTGCGGACGCGCCAACTTGACATGGCCAAAGTTGATTTGGGTCAAGATGACGTGTGCCGGGCGATCTAGCTTTTTAACATGACTACTTTCGCCACCCAGATCGATCTTTCCGCCCGGCTGAAAGCCGCGCTGGCGAGCCTTGGCGTCACCGTCACTGAACGGGATGGAGTGCTGGCCGGTGAGGCCGAGAAGATTGTCGCCAAATGGTGGTTCGGCAGCCGCAAGGTGGCCTATCGCATGTCGTGCCGCCTCGATGAAACGGCGCGGACGGCGCATTTCCGCGAAGCCGTCATCGAGCGCAGCTCGGGCCTGCCGCCGCCGACCATGTCGGTGGAAGTAACGACGACCAGCGGCTGGACGCGCTCGGGCAGCCGCACCGACGCGGCACCATCCGGTGGCGGTACCGTGAATTACGCTGAGGTCCGCAACGCCGTGGAAAAGCAGGTGGCGGACGCCGGCTGGACATTCAACTTCGAAGGCGGCCGGATGCCGTAGGGGAGACGCTCTCTCCTCCCTGTCATGGACCCGGCCATCCCGCTTAGGCGGGCACCGCGCGTCCATAAGCGGGATCACCGGGGTCATAGCCGTTCGAAGAACGGCGTTCTTCGAACGCCTTTGCCCGGTGATGACAGTGTCTTACGCCAACGCCGCTTCCGCGTTGGTAATGCTCTGCGCGCCTTCAGTGACATTGCGCTCCAGCCCGCTCGATGTCACCGCGATGTTCTCGGCGAAGAAGCGCGCCAGCGCCGTGCGTGATGCGGCCTCATCGTTTTCGCGCAGCGCAATCAGCGCCTGTTCGGCCAGCATGCAGCCGCCGGCGGCGTTGCCGAATAGCCGCAGATAAGGCGTTGCGCCGGCAAGCGCCTCTGGCGAATTCTTCTGCTGGAGCAGCCACTGCGTGGCGCGCTCCAGCGCATCGACGCTTTCGCTCAGCCGCGCCGCGGTGTCGCCGAAAGCCGGCGCGTTGCTGGCCTTCACCGCGGCGATGGTCTTGCGCAGACCGCCGATATAGGCGGCGACGGTATTGCCGTTATCGAGCGGCACCTTGCGGCTGACGAGATCGAGGGCCTGGATGCCGTTGGTGCCCTCATAGATCGCGGCGATGCGGGCATCGCGATAATGCTGGGCCGCGCCGGTCTCCTCGATGAAGCCCATGCCGCCATGCACCTGCACGCCGAGCGAGGCGACCTCGATGCCGATGTCGGTGGAGAACGCCTTGGCGACCGGGGTGAGCAGCGACGCGAGTTCATGCGCCTTCTGCCGTGCGGCGGCATCCTTGGCGCGGATCGAACGGTCGAGCGCGACGCCGGTAGCATAGGCGATGGCGCGCGCCGCGCCGGTGAGGCCGCGCATGGTCAGCAGCATGCGCTTGACGTCCGGGTAGTCGATGATGGCCTTGCCCATCTGCTTGCGCTCGCGCGCGTAGGCCAAGGCCTGCTGCAGCGCGCGCTCGGCAATGGCGACGCCCTGCGCCCCGACCGCGAGCCGCGCCCGGTTCATCATCGTGAACATGCACAGCATGCCCTTGTGCTCTTCGCCGATCAGCCAGCCGACAGCGCCGCCCTTGTCGCCATAGACCATGGTGCAGGTCGGCGAGGCGTGGATGCCCAGCTTGTGCTCGATCGAATGCGCGCGCACGTCGTTGCGCGAGCCGTCCGGCATGAACTTCGGCACCAGGAACAGAGAGATGCCCTTGGTGCCGGCCGGGGCATCGGGCAGGCGGGCCAGCACGAAGTGGATGATGTTGTCAGTGAGGTCGTGCTCGCCATAGGTGATGAAGATCTTGGAGCCGGTGATGCGGTAGCTGCCGTCGGGCGCGCGCTCGGCTTTTGAGCGCAACGCGCCGACGTCGGAGCCGGCCTGCGGCTCGGTGAGCTGCATCGTGCCCATCCACTCGCCGCTGATCAGCTTGGCGAGATATTTCTGCTTGAGGTCGTCGCTGCCATAGGCGTGCAGCGCGTCGACGGCGGCCATGGTCAGCACCGGGCCGATGCCGAAGGCCATCGAGGCGGCGTTCCACATTTCGATGCAGGCGGCGTTGACGGCGTGCGGCAGTTCCTGACCGCCGAAATCGGCGGGGGAGGCGAGGCCATTCCAGCCGGCGGCGGCCCAGGAGGTATAGGCC
>JAEZEY010000259.1 GCA_023432845.1 Pseudomonadota bacterium | reverse complement strand
ACGCTAGCCCCCTTCGTATTACCGCGGCTGCTGGCACGAAGTTAGCCGGGGCTTATTCTACGGGTACCGTCATTATCTTCCCCGTTAAAAGGACTTTACAACCCTAGGGCCTTCATCATCCACGCGGCATGGCTGGATCAGGCTTGCGCCCATTGTCCAATATTCCCCACTGCTGCCTCCCGTAGGAGTCTGGGCCGTGTCTCAGTCCCAGTGAGGCTGGTCATCCTCTCAGACCAGCTACGGATCGTCGCCTTGGTGAGCCATTACCTCACCAACTAGCTAATCCGACGCGGGCCGCTCCAATGGCAATAAATCTTTCCCCCGAAGGGCTTATCCGGTATTAGCTCAAGTTTCCCTGAGTTATTCCGAACCAAAGGGCACGTTCCCACGTGTTACTCTCCCGTCTGCCGCTCCGTATTGCTACGGCGCTCGACTTGCATGTGTTAGGCCTGCCGCCAGCGTTCGCTCTGAGCCAGGATCAAACTCTCAAGTTGGATGAGATTTTTGAAACTGACTGGTCGAGCTTTGCTTGCGCAAAGTTTTCACGTTTTGACGAGGTCCACCCACTGCTCTTGCGAGCAGCGATGTACCTTTGAAAACGTAGACCGTCAGAAGTCTCTTCCGACCGTAGTCGCGCTGAATTGCTTCAACCCGAACTGCGGTCCGCAAGGACCCCGCCGTCCACGTTTCTCTTTCTTCCGATTCACTTGTCAAACAGCCCGGGATCCGAGGATCCCAACCAACCGGTGGCCCGGCTGGGCAGATAAGCGCCGAAAACCCTTAGTGCCGCCGATGACTTTCGGAGGCATGTTCACTGACCCAGTGAGGATTTCGGAGGCGCGCTGTCACGCCGTAAAGTGCGGTGCGGCGCGCCGATGGGTGGGTATATAGGTTAGGGCGCTCCCCGCTGTCAACCGCAAAAAAAAGCGTTGTTGTGACAGTACGCGAAACGCTTTCTTTGCCGAGAAAGCAGACGAAAACGCCCTCAAATCGGGGGATCAACCTTAAATTTTGGCCGATTACAGTCCGACGCCGCACTCAAGCCATATTCGCAGGCCCTCTTGGGTGCAGGAATTATTTGGCGATTTCCGGCGGGCCCCAAAGCCTCACGGGGACGGATCGCCACGCTTCCAGCAGGTGTGGTGTAGGTTGCGGCTACGGTCGTTGACGGGCCCGGCCCCGGCAGGCATCGTGCCGCCGCATCCGGCGACTGATCCGGCCGTTCGTGCCGATCCCGTCAGGCCTTCCCAGGGCCGGACAGGCTCGGCAAAAGCAGAAACTCTCACGGCAATGGCTTTGCCGATCGAGCGGCGCGAGAGGGCTAGAAGACTTGGACGAGATCAGGTCACGTAGCGCAAATCGATCGAAACCCCATGAAGCGATCGAGCTCGGTCATGAGGCCCCGCTGTCCGTTGACGGCGGCGACTCCGGCTTTGTCGACCGCCGTCGCATCTCCGTGCAGTGGTTCGCCGGCACGATTCTGACCGCGTTGTGCGGCGCAGCTCTCATGGGCGGCGCCGTTTTCACATCACTGGATGGCGAAACCAATTTCGCCACTCTGCCCGAACGCGTTGAAGTCGCGCTGCGCGGCGCGCTCGCCCCCGCGGCCGAACGCCTCGGCGCCCGCAAGGGCGACCGTCTGCCGACTGCGGAAGAACCATCCTTCGCCAAGCAGATTATCCGGGTCTCGACCACCAGCCGCGTCGGCAACCACGAAGTGGTCCGCGTGCGCCCCTTCGTCCGAGTGGCCGGAAACCTGTCGCTGTCGACGAGCAGTCTATCGGCCGACATTCCGCCGTTCAATCCGCAAGCCATGCTTGCGGAGAGCACATCGGGAGGCGGCGCCATCCCTGAAGACGCGCCGGCAGCCGAGCCCGACGCCGAGGTTTCCTTCGTGATGCGCGACCTCGAACCGATGATGGCGCGCCTCAAGATCGCACTACAGACGCCGACCGACGAGGTGGTCACACGCGTCAAGGAAGCGGCCGAATGGAGCGGGAAATCGGCAACCCACCTCGCGGGCGCCAACAACATTACCGGTATCAAGCTCGCTTACGCCGGGCCCGCGGCGCCCGATCCTTATGCCGGCTTCGAAGCCCGCATCGTTCCGGAAAACATCACGCTGCTGCCGAAGACCACGAACCAGACCAGCGGCGGCAATGCATTCAACGAAAAGGTCGTGCTCGCCAAGAAGGGCGACACCGTGGGGTCCGCCCTCAAGGATCTAGGCGCCACGGCCGCCGATATCGGCGCCATCGCTGCGACGCTTGGCGTGAAAGGACGGGACACGCTGCGCGACGGCCAGAAGCTCCGTATCCTGATGTCGCCGACACCCGGCTCTCCGGCGCAGCGTCCGGTCCGCGTCATCGTCGCCAGTGAATCAGGTACCGTCGAAGCCGTGGCGGCGCTGTCCGACATGGGCAAGTTCGTCGCCGTCGACGTGCGCAACGTCGACACCGAAGTCGCGCAGAACACCGATCAGATCGACGAGGAAAACGACAACGGCTCGGGCGTGCGCCTTTATCAGAGCGTCTACGAAACAGCGCTGCGCAATCAAATTCCGCGCCCGCTCATCGACGAACTCATCAAGATCTATTCGTACGACGTCGATTTCCAGCGCAAGGTGCAGCCGGGCGACTCGTTCGAGGTGCTGTATGCCGGCGAAGACGAAACGCCCGGTGCAGATACCCGTAACGACATTTTGTTCGCGGCACTCACCGTTGGCGGCGAAGCAAAGAAGTTCTATCGCTTCCAGTCACCGGACGATGGCCTCGTCGATTACTACGACGAGTCCGGCAAGAGCGCGAAGAAGTTCCTGGTGCGCAAACCATTGGTCGCCGGCATCATGCGCTCGGGCTTCGGCATCCGGCGTCACCCGATCCTCGGCTATACCAAGATGCACACCGGCGTCGACTTTGCCGCGCCGACCGGCACGCCGATCTACGCGGCCGGCAACGGTGTCGTCGAACGGGAGGGCTGGGAGTCCGGCTACGGCAAGTTCATCCTGATCAAGCACAACAACGGCTACGAAACCGCCTATGGCCACATGAGCGCCTTTGCCCGCGGTATGGAAGTCGGCAAGCGCGTGCGCCAGGGCCAGGTGATCGGTTTCGTCGGTTCGACAGGCTTGTCGACCGGCGCCCATGTTCACTACGAAATCCGCGTCAACGGCCGCTTCGTCGATCCGATGCGCATTAAGCTGCCGCGCGGCCGCGAACTCACCGGCCCGGTGATGACGGCCTTCGACCAGGAGCGCGAACGCCTCGACACGATCATGGCGCGGAAGCCATCGCGGATGGCGTCCAGCGCGCGGTAAGTTATTCCGCTCACCTCCGCGAAGGCGGAGGCTCGTTCACGCAATCGACGAATCACTCCGTTCATGCTTTGTACAAGCATGAACATCGCGACGCCTATCATTGCCGCGACGACCGGTTATCTCGACAAGCTCAACGCCGAACAGCGCCGCGCGGTCGAGCATGGTGTCGAAGCGGGTACGCCGCCCGCCGAAGCCACGCCACTCCTGATCATCGCCGGCGCCGGGTCCGGCAAGACGAACACCTTGGCGCATCGCGTCGCGCATCTCATCGTCAGCGGCGCCGATCCGCGGCGCATTCTGCTGCTGACTTTCTCGCGCCGTGCCGCCGCCGAAATGCAGCGCCGGGTCGAGCGCATCACCGCACAGGTGCTCGGCACAAATGGCGGCGTCATGGCCGGCGCACTGTCGTGGTCCGGTACCTTCCACGCCATCGGCGCGCGGCTGCTGCGCGAACATGCGCGCGACATCGGCCTCGACCCCGCCTTCACCATCCATGATCGCGAGGATTCCGCCGATCTGATGAACCTGGTGCGGCACGAACTCGGCCTGTCGAAGATGCACAAGCGGTTTCCCATGAAAGGAACCTGCCTGTCGATCTATTCGCGCGCGGTGAACGCCACCGCGCCGCTGGACGAAACGCTCGGATCGTTCTTTCCCTGGTGCGCCGAATGGGAAGGCGAACTGCGCACGCTGTTTGCCACCTATGTCGAGGCCAAGCAAAAGCAGAACGTGCTCGATTACGACGATCTGTTGCTCTACTGGTCGCAGGTGATGCAGGAAGGCGCACTGGCGGCGGAGGTCGCGGCGCGCTTCGACCATGTCATGGTCGATGAGTATCAAGACACCAACCGGCTGCAGGCCGCGATTCTGCTCGGGTTGAAGCCAGACGGGCGCGGCATGACCGTGGTCGGGGACGACGCGCAGTCGATCTACTCCTTTCGCGCCGCGACGGTGCGCAACATCCTCGATTTTCCCGGTCATTTCTCGCCGCGCGCGACGATCGTGACGCTGGAGCGCAATTACCGTTCGACGCAAGCCATCCTTGCCGCTGCCAATGCGGTAATTGAACTCGCTGCCGAGCGCTTCACTAAGAACCTGTGGTCGGACCGTGCCTCCGCCGACAGACCGGCGGTCGTCAATGTCGCCGACGACGTCGCGCAGGCCGGCTACATTGTCGAGAGCATCCTGAAGAACCGCGAAGCCGGCGTCGCGCTCAAGCAGCAGGCGGTGCTGTTCCGCACTTCGAGCCATAGCGCCGGCCTCGAGGTCGAGCTGACACGACGGAATATTCCCTTCGTCAAGTTCGGCGGCCTCAAGTTTCTCGAAGCCTCGCACATCAAGGACGTGCTCGCGGTGCTGCGCTTCGTGCAGAACCCGCGCGACCGCGTTGCCGGCTTCCGCGTCGCGCAGCTCCTGCCCCGCATCGGCCCGGGCACCGCCGGCAAGTTGCTTGACAGAATGGCGGCGAGCGGCGATCCGATGCGCGCGCTGTCCGAGTTCAAGCCGCCGGCGGCGACCAGCGAATGCTGGCAGGATTTCGACGAGACGCTCGGCCTCCTGGCGCGCAACGCGGTCGGCTGGCCGGACGACATCGATGCCATCGTGCGCTGGTACACGCCGCACCTCGAGCGCATCCACGAAGACGCCTCAACGCGCGAAGCCGACTTGCAGCAACTGGCGCAGATCGCCGCCACCTATCCGAGCCGCGAACGCTTCCTCACCGAGTTGACGCTCGACCCGCCGGATGCCACCAGCGATCAGTCCGGCACGCCGCTGCTCGACGAGGATTATCTTATCCTCTCGACCATCCACTCGGCCAAAGGCCAGGAATGGAATTCGGTCTATCTGTTGAACACCGTCGATGGCTGCCTGCCGTCGGATCTGTCGACCGGATCGACCACGGAGATCGAGGAAGAGCGCCGCCTGCTCTACGTCGCGATGACGCGCGCCCGCGACCAGCTGCACCTGATGGTGCCGCAGCGCTTCTTCACCCACGGCCAGCATTCAAGCGGCGACTGCCACGTCTATGCGCAGCGCACGCGCTTCATTCCCAATTCAATGCTGAAGCATTTCGACAATCGCTCTTGGCCGCCGCCGCGTGCGGCAGCGGCAGGCACGTCAACGCAACGTGCGCCAGTCGATCTCGGCGCGAAGATGCGGGGGATGTGGAAGTAAATCTGCCTCATGGCGAGGAGCGCCGCAAAGCGGCGCATCTCTAACCGTGAGGCGGCCCCCGTCCTTCGCGACGCGGGCTTCGCCCGCTCCTCAGGACGAGGGCTGATCTTACGCCGCGGCGGCCAATCGTCCGTTGAAGGACAGCCCAAGCGGGCTGCCCGAGACGTTGACCGTCTCGCCGTCTTTCACGGCGCCGGACAGGATCATCTCGGCGAGCGGATCCTGCACCGACTTCTGGATCACGCGCTTGAGCGGGCGCGCGCCGTAAGCCGGATCCCAGCCCTTGTTCGCCAGCCACTCGCGAGCCGACGGCTCGAGCGTGACGACAATCTTGCGGTCGTCGAGCAGCTTTTGCAGCCGCTTCATCTGGATATCGACGATCGAGGTCATTTCCGACTTCTGCAGACGGTGGAACAGAATGATCTCGTCAACACGGTTAAGGAACTCCGGCCTGAACGCCGAGCGCACCACACCCATCACCTGATCGCGCACCGCGTCGGAGTCCTCGCCCTCCGGCTGGTTCACCAGATAATCGGCGCCGAGGTTCGACGTCATGACGATCAGGGTGTTGCGGAAGTCGACGGGGTGACCCTGGCCGTCCGTCAAGCGGCCGTCGTCGAGCACTTGCAGCAGGACGTTGAACACGTCCGGATGCGCCTTCTCGATCTCATCGAACAGCACGACTTGATAAGGCCGGCGCCGCACCGCTTCGGTGAGCGCGCCGCCTTCGTCATAGCCGACATAGCCCGGAGGCGCTCCGATGAGGCGCGACATCGCGTGCTTCTCCATGTACTCCGACATGTCGATGCGCAGCAGCGCGTTCTCATCGTCGAATAGATATTCGGCGAGCGCTTTCGTGAGTTCGGTCTTGCCGACGCCGGTGGGGCCGAGAAACATGAACGAGCCGATCGGCCGGTTCGGGTCCTGCAGACCGGCACGGGCGCGGCGCACCGCGGTCGACACCGCCGCCACGGCTTCCTTCTGACCGATGACGCGCCTGCCGATCGCCTCTTCCATGCGCAGCAGCTTGTCTTTCTCGCCTTCGAGCATCTTGTCGACCGGCACGCCGGTCCAGCGCGACACCACGCCGGCAACATGATCGGCGGTCACGGTCTCCTCGACCATGGC
>JAEZEY010000156.1 GCA_023432845.1 Pseudomonadota bacterium | reverse complement strand
CCGAGGCGCTCGGCGGCAAGGGCGGCGGCGGCCGCCCCGACATGGCGCAGGCCGGCGGTCCGGACGGCGCCAAGGCCGACGCGGCCTTGAAGGCAGTCGAGGCGGCGCTGGCGGGGTAGGCCTGGTCGATCGACCCGGGCGACGCCACCGTCTTGGGGACGGCGCGGACCGTACCCTCGGCCGACGAGTCGATAGCCTTCCGGCACTGCGGCCGCATCAGCCTTGCATGATGAAGGTGCGGCGCGGGCGAGGCGCATCAGAAGGCGATCCAATTGCTGCACGCCGAAGGCTTCAAAGGGCTGATCATCTTTCTGATCGCGGCCGGCGTGATCGTGCCGCTGTTTCACCGCGCGCGCATCAGCACCGTCCTCGGCTTCCTGCTGGTGGGGGTGATCCTCGGGCCCTTCGGCTTTGGCCGGCTAGCGGCGGAGGTGCCGTGGGTCAGCTACGTCACCTTCGACGATCCGCGGGCCGCGGAGCCGCTGGCCGAACTCGGCATCATCTTCCTGTTGTTCATCCTCGGCCTTGAACTGTCGGTGCAGCGGCTGTGGCAACTGCGCCGTTACGTGCTCGGCGTCGGTATGTTCCAGGTGGCGGTGTCATCCGTAGCGGTCGGGGCGACGCTGCGCCTGTCAGGAGCGCCGCCGCCATCCGGCATCGTGCTTGGCATGTGCATTGCGCTGTCTTCGACTGCGATCGTGATGCAGTTGCTTGTGGAGCAGCATCGGTCGGCCGCGCCCGTCGGCCGCATCGCACTGTCCGTTCTGCTGTTCCAGGATCTCATGGTGGTGCCGATCCTGTTCATTGTCGGCATGCTCGGCAGCGGCGGCGGCGCGAACCAATGGTCGGCGTTGCTTCTGGCTTTCGCCCAGGCCATTGCCGCCATTGCGGTGATCATGGTGCTCGGCCGCTATCTGGTGCGGCCGCTTCTGCGCTCGGCCGCGCATACCGGCAGCCGCGACCTGATCATGGCGATCACCTTGCTGATCGTGGTCGGTATCGCGGAAGCGACCGCCGCGGCCGGCCTGTCGGTCGCGCTCGGCGCATTCCTCGCCGGCCTGCTGCTGAGCGAAAGCGAGTATCGCCATCACATCGAAGTCGATCTTGAGCCTTTCAAGGGCCTGCTGCTCGGCCTCTTCTTCGTCACGGTCGGCACGACCATCGACCCGGCCGTCGTCATGGCCCATGCCGGGCCGATCCTTCTTGCGCTCGCCGGCCTGATCGTCATCAAGGCCATTGTGCTCTATGCCGGCGCCCGTCTGTTCGGCGTGCCGCGGTCGCAGGCTGTGGAAGTCGGCCTACTGCTGTCGCAAGCCGGCGAGTTTGCCTTTGTCGTGATCGCGCTGGCGCGTCAGGGCAATCTGCTGCCGTCCGAACTGGCAACCGCCACGGTAGCGGTCGTCGGCCTCAGCATGATGCTTACGCCGGTGCTCGCGCATGTGGCGCGGATCGCCAGCCGCCGGCTGGCGCCCTCCGATCATGAGCGGCACGCGCCGGACGAGGAAACGGTGCAATTGCAGGATCATGTCGTGATCGGCGGCTTTGGCCGCGTCGGACGCATGGTTGCCGATCTGCTCGACAGGGAGCAGGTGCCTTATGTCGCGCTCGACATGGACGAAATGACGGTGGAAGAGGAGCGCCGGCGCGGGCGCATGGTGTTCTTCGGTGACGCCAGCCGCACCCAGATGCTGGACCATGCGGGCGCGCGGCGAGCGCGCGCTTTCGTCGTCACCCTCGATGCGCCGCGCGCGGCGGAGCGCATGGTGCAGGCCGTCATGCATTTGCAGCCCAAGGCGCGCATCTTCGCGCGCGCCAAGGATATTGACCACGCCGGCAAGCTCACGCGCATGGGCGCCGTCGGCGTCATTCCGGAGGCCGTGGAAGCGAGCCTTCAGCTTGGCGCACGCGTGCTGCAAGGGCTCGACATTCCGGACGACGCGGTCGCGATGCGGCTCGCGGAGGCGCGCGAGAGGATGACGGCGGAGTTGAAGTAGTGAAACGGCTGACGACTCAACCTGAGCGATAGGAAATCAAAGCCACGTTCGGACAATGCGCATCAGCTGCGACGATAGCTGTGACTAACTCCGACAATATTGCGCGCAGCTTCCATTATTCGACACGCGAACGATCATTCGTATGTCGTCGCTCTTTCCAGCACAGGCACGATGCCGGTAAGGTTCCATCGCTAGGAATCAATTTTCAACACGACATCGCTTGTCGGCCGGGGGGCGCGTGGAACTGGGAATGCGGTACGGGACGATTGGTCCCGCTGGTTATCGTCGTATTGTTTTTGGCATTGCTGCCTCGGGTTTTCTTTTCGGCGCGACTTCAGGCGCGGCTGCATCGCCGGGATGTACCGCACTGAACGGCACGTTCATTCTCAATACGATATCCGGCAGCACATCCGGTACCGGATTTTCGGCGGGCGATACGATCACGTTGACGGTGAATACGGCGTGGGGCGCCGACACGCTTGGCTTGAGAAATACAACGGGTGCCACGACGTTGCTGGCGGCAACGGGAAGCACCGGCACGCGAAGCTATGTGGTGCCCGCCGCGACCGGCGATCAGTTTGAGATTATCGGAACGCGCGCCGAAGGCAGCACCAATTTCGCATGGAGCTGCGTCGCGGGTTCGGGCGGAGGCACCGGCGCGACGGACAGTGAGAAACTGGACTCGGTGCAGCACACCGGCTCGTCAGCTGCGGCGAACACCTCTGCGACGGTGATCAGTGGTTCGGTGAACGCTGCCACGGATGCTGCGCTTGGCGATCCGGCGACCGAACCGTCTGATCAATCCAGTGGCGCCTATGAGCGGTTGAACATTTGGGATTTCATCTTGCTCTACTTGAATTACAAACGCGAGCAGATGGGCAGTAACTTCAACGCTTCTGAAGCCACGAGAGAGGCTATTACCATTTACCAAGCCTTGGATAGTAAGTTCCTCATTCCGGTTCGGGTCGCGGCCCCGATGTGGGTCAAATGGATTACTCCATCGGAATTCTACGGTACGCGCAGCCAGTTCGCTCCCGAGCGAACGTCCAACGTGAAAGAGCGCACCGACGAAGCCTTTGCCGCGCTCGGCTATGCCGCTGTCAACAAGGCGCCATCACGCGTGTCATTGCCGGTGAGGCAATGGACGCCCTGGGTCGATGTGCGCGGCACCGGCTTCGATCAATCGGGCTCGGCTTCGCTGCGGGGCTCGCAGATCAACGCCATGGCCGGTCTGAATTACCGCTTCCGGCACAATGCGGTGGTCGGCGTGTTCGCCGGTTACGAGAACTTCAATTACGATTTCACGTCGCTGTCGGGCCGCCTCAAGGGCGAGGGTGGCACGGTTGGCGTCAATGCCGGCTGGGCCATCACGCCGACCTTGCGCTGGAAGGGCATGATCGGCTGGACCGGTGTCGGTTATGACGCGACGGCGGCATCGGCCAGAGGCAGCTTCAGCGGCTCGCGCTGGATGGTCTCCACCGGCCTGACCGGGAGCTATCGCGTCTCGACCTATATGGTCGAGCCCTCCGTCGATGTTCTGGCATTGCGCGAACGGCAAACCGCATACACCGACGATCTCGGCGTCGCGCACGCGTCGCGCAGCTTCTCGTCCGGCCGTATCGCCGTCGGCGGCCGCGTGCTGGCGCCGCTGATGCGGTTTACCCACGGCTTCACGCCTTATGCGGGCCTGTATGGCGACTGGCGCTTCGCCTCGAACGATGCGCAGCCCGCTGCGGTGGACGATTCCGGCATCGGCGATGGCTGGTCGGCGCGTGTCACCGCTGGTCTGAGCACGCAGGTCTGGTCGAGAGGCACGCTGTCTTTCGGCGGCGAATATGGCGGCATCGGCGCCAACTACAAGACCTGGACCGGCAATGCGCGGCTGTCGATGCCGTTCTGATCGCCCGGGCAGGGCCTAAAAGAAAAGGCGCGGAGCCAATCCGCGCCTTTTTTAATCCGTCATGAACGGGCTTGTCCCGGCCATCCACGGCTTTCCCAAGCAAGAGAATAAGACGTCGATGCCCGCGACGAACGCGGGCATGACAATCAGGCCATCGCCTTCTTCAGGTTCTCGTCGACCTTGTCGAGGAAGCCGGTGGTGGACAGCCACTTCTGGTCGGGGCCGATGAGGAGGGCGAGGTCCTTGGTCATGAAGCCGCTCTCGACGGTGTCGATGCAGACCTTCTCAAGCGTCAGCGAGAACTTCATCAGCGCGTCGTCGCCGTCGAGCTTGGCGCGGTGGGCAAGGCCGCGGGTCCAGGCGAAGATCGACGCGATTGAATTAGTTGAGGTTTCCTCGCCCTTCTGATGCTGGCGATAGTGGCGCGTCACGGTGCCGTGCGCGGCTTCGGCTTCGACCACCTTGCCGTCCGGCGTCAGCAGCACAGACGTCATCAGGCCGAGCGAGCCGAAGCCCTGCGCTACGGTGTCGGATTGCACATCGCCGTCATAGTTCTTGCAGGCCCAGACATAGCCGCCGGACCATTTGAGCGATGACGCGACCATGTCGTCGATCAGGCGGTGTTCGTACCAGAGCTTCTTCTGCGCGAATTTGTCCTTGAATTCGGCATCGAACACTTCCTGGAAGATATCCTTGAAGCGGCCGTCATACTGCTTGAGGATGGTGTTCTTGGTCGACAGATAGAGCGGATAGCCGCGGTCGAGCGCATAGTTCATGGAGGCGCGGGCGAAATCGCGGATCGACTCGTCGAGATTGTACATCGCCATGGCGACGCCGGCGCCCGGGAACTTGAAGACTTCCTTCTCGATGACCTTGCCGTCGTCTCCGACGAACTTGATCGACAGCGTGCCGCTGGTCGGGAACTTGAAGTCCGTCGCGCGGTACTGGTCGCCGAAGGCGTGGCGGCCGACGATGATCGGCTGCGTCCAGCCC
>JAEZEY010000108.1 GCA_023432845.1 Pseudomonadota bacterium | reverse complement strand
TCATCCCGGTGCCGGAGCGCGAATGGGACTTCACGCATTCGATCGGCATGATGCGGCAGCTTATGGGCGGGCGGATGTATCCGTTGACTCTCGACGGACTCGATCGGGCGATGCGGGAACTGGTGCGTTAGAATTGTATTTGGGTGTAACCCCGGCAAGTTCGCTCCATGTGAACCATGATACCGTCCGCCCGGTACCCCCATCCATTGTGCTGGATCAATGCGCGTTATGGCTGGCTGCCTATTTTATTTCTTATGGGAAGCAAATTCACCAGAGCGATTCGGGACGAGCGCGCCGAAACCGCGCAGCCGAAACTGGTGGCCGAACGGCCTGCGGTGAACCGCGCGGCGTGGCCGAGCGGTCCGCTGCTGGCGCGGGCCGTTGTGAGCCATCGATCCGGTCCGGGCGTAGTCTATGAGCCGAAAGTCGAGACGAAGCCGCTATCAGCGGATGCGGGCCAGCGCGGATTCTAAGGACGCGCGCGAAAGGCGGCCTGCTGGCCGCCTTCACTCATTGTAAATCAGACAGCGATCGAGTGCCGCTTCTGCGCGGCCGCCAGATAGGTATCGAACACCGCGGCGACGATGCGAATGAAGGGGCGGCCGGGTTCGGTCACCGTGATGCGGGCGCCGTCGATGGTGACGAGGCCCTGTGCCGCGAGATCCTCAAGCGCCGTCATCTCGGATGCAAAGCGCGCCATACCGCCGAAGCGGTCGAGGTCGAGCGCGAGATCGCACATCAGCCGTTCAATGATGGCGGCACGCAGGCGGTCGTCGTCACTGAGCGCCAGGCCCTTCACCGTGGCAAGTTCGCCATGTTCGACGCTGCGCGAATAGCCGGCGACGTCAGGTGCATTCTGCACGAATCCCTGCGGCAGCTTGCCGATTGAGGAAGCGCCGACGCCGATCAGCGCATCGGCATCGTCGGTGGTGTAGCCTTGAAAATTGCGGTGCAGCCGGCCTTCTTGCGCGGCGATGAACAGTTCGTCGTCGGGTAGGGCGAAATGATCGAGACCGATCGCCTCATAGCCGTGGCTGGCGAACACGTCGGCGGCGACGCGCGCCTGCTCGAGTCGCTCCGCGGCGCCGGGCAGGGAGGCGGTGTCGATCAGCCGCTGATGCGTCTTGAACCATGGCACATGAGCGTAACCAAACAGCGCCAGCCGCTGCGGCTTGAGCGAGCAGGCGAGTGTGGCGCTGCTCGCGACGTCGTCCGCGCTCTGCTTCGGCAGGCCGTACATCAGATCGAGGTTGAGGTTTTCGATGCCGGCCTCGCGCAACCAGTCGGCCGCACGTTCGACGAGTTCGAAAGGCTGCACGCGGCCGATGGCTTGCTGTACATGCTCCGAGGCGCTCTGCATGCCGAGGCTGGCGCGGTTGACGCCGATCGTCTTCAGCGCCGCGACCAGGGTGCGATCGAGCCGCCGCGGGTCCAACTCGATGGCATGTTCCTTCATCGCCGAGAGATCGAACTGCGACGCGAACTCGGCGGCGATGGTCTCGAGCCATCGTGGCCCGAGGATCGACGGCGTGCCGCCGCCCCAGTGCACATGCGTGAGTCGTGCGCCGTTCAGCGAGCCGAGAAGCTTAAGTTCGGCAATCAGGTGCTCGGCATAGGCATCGACCGGCTCGACGCGGCGCACCGCGCGGGTATTGCAGCCGCAGTAATGGCAAAGCTCAGTGCAGAACGGCACGTGGATATACAGCGACACGCGCGATCCGTGGGGCAGCGCGCTGAGCCAGTCGCGATACTCGGCCGGCCCGACGGCCGCGGAGAAATGCGGCGCCGATGGATAAGAGGTGTAGCGCGGCACGTTGCGCTCGGCGAGCGCCAGCGCGCCGCTCAGGACACGAACCTCTGGCGTTGAATGGGAACCCATCGATCTCCGTCCTTCACATAGCCTCTCTTGACGGCTGCCCAGGCAATCATGTGCGCGCGCCGTTCGCGGTCGGCCTCACCGGCATGCGCCCGGAAAGCGTTGTTGAACGCTTCCCGGTAAATGTCCTGCGCGTGATCTGGCAGGTGCGACCGTACCGAAGGCGGCAGGTCGTGATTGGCGCGGTAAGGCATAACGTGGACTCGGCTCACGGTTCCCGGGCAACCGCTGGATCAAGGAAAGCTAGAGAAAGACGGTTGCGGCTCCTTGCGTTAAATCAAGAGAGGGGGGCGTAAGTTTCAGTTCCGCCAATAAAAAAAGCGCCGGGGGAGGCCCCGGCGCTCTATCGCACTCCGAAGGCCGGGTTCAGGCCGCGTTGGCGGCCTTGGGATCGGCGTGTTCTTCGGCCGCCTGCTGCTGGCGCTGCAGGCTCATCACCTCGCGCATGACGCGGGCAAAGTCCTTGCGGGCGGTTTCCAGCGCACCCTCGACCACGGCGCGGTCGAGCTTTTCGCGCTGGAGCGCGGCCTTGAGTTCCTCGATGGCCTGCTCGGCGGTCGCTCTGTCGTTGCTGCGTTCCCGGGCGGCCGAAGCGAGTTGGGCCTGAAGCGCGGCGACGTTCTCTTCGGCGCGGGCGAGCGCCCCTTCCTTGGCGTTGAAGGCGCGGGTCAGCGCGCCGCTGCGCTCCATCAAGGTGGCGCGCATCTGCTCGGTTTCCTTGAACTCGGACTCGCGGCGGAGCCGTTCGGCTTCGAGCTCGGCAATGCGGGCTTGCAGGGCGTCGCGCTCGACGGCCATATCGCTGAACCGGCGGTCGAGTTCACGCATGTCCTCGGCGCGCTTCTGCAGATGGTCACGGGCCTCGATGAGCAGGCTGTCGGTCGCTGTGGCGCGGGCCTGCAACGCCTCGTAGCGCATGCGCTGGCTGGTGCTCTCATGCCCGTGCCGCTCATGCGCCTCGTCGAGCGCGGCAGCGAGGCGGCCGCGCTCGTTGCTCATTTCGGCGAAGTTGCCTTCGACCTGGCGCAGCCGGCTTTGCGCGGCGTTGAGCGCTTGTTCGGTCTCCGAGATTTTGCGGGTCAGCCGCGCGGCGTCGGCGCTCATCTTGTCGAGCGTGGCGTTCTGGGCGCGCTTTTCGTCGTCCGCCATCATGAGACGCTGGCGCGCCGCGTTGAGGTCGGCTTCGAGCGTGATGATACGTTTGCTCAGGGTGGTGGCGCGTTCGTCGAGCCGGCGGTTCTCGTCGCGCAGCACGGTATTCTCGCCGGCTTCGTGGGCGAGGCGGCCTTCCAGATCGGCGATCTGGGCGCGGCGCGCGGCAATGTCGATGGCGATCTCGGCCTTGGTGGCTTCGACCGACCGCAGCACGTTCTGCGTCGCGGTCAGTTCCTGGCGCAGCGCCGCGGTTTCCTGCTCGGCATCCTGCACGCGCTTTTCGAGTTCGGCGGCCTCGTTGCGCAATTTGCCGTAGGCGGTGCGGGTATTATTGAGCACCGTCTGCAGGCTGAGCTTTTCCGACTTCTCGGCTTCGAGCGCCCGCAGCGTCTTGCTGACCGGATCGACCAGCTTGCCGACCGCGGCCTTGATGGTGTCGAGTTCGCCGATCTTGGCGTTGGCGTCGAGGAGCAGGTTGCGCAGCGCCTCGTTGTCGCCGCCGATCTGGGCGCCGAGCGCCGAGAACAATTCCTCGTCGAGCTCGAGCGGGTTGTTGGCGGTTGACGCGGGACTGTCGAATCCGGTTGGTGACGGCTGCGCCAAGGCATCGATGGCGCTCGACTTGCGGCCGAACAAGCCCCCGAATTTGCTCATTGAATTCCCCTGATGCGCCGATCCGCCCGGCCAAAGCGACGCACGAATCAAATCGTTTACTATTCCTAACAGAGTGTAAACGCGGAAGGGTAAACGAGGAGTTAACGCGGCCGATGGCTGCTTGAATTCTTTTTATTAATCAATGCTTTGGATTGATCTCTAAATTTCGGTGGCGCCGCGCCGCGGGCGTCATTAATCGCTTGCGCGATAGCATGTGGCCTGTGAATAAGGTGGGCAGCCCGTCCGCTGCCCGCTCGACTCGTCAGGCGAAGCAGCGGACAAGGGCAAGCTCTGAAATTTTAAGATTTCCCCCGGGAGACAATCGACATGAAACGTATCGTTGCGCTGGCCGCAGCCTTGATCGCGGCCACGACCTTGACCCTGCAGACCGCCGAGGCCGGCGGCAAGCACCGCGGGCACATCGACAACCGCCTCAAGGTCGTCGCGCTTGGCACCGGCGCGGCCGCGACCGCGACCTACTTCGCCATCAACGAGTGGAAGTGGAAGTGGCAGGATAACATCATCCCTGGCCAGTGGGGCGCCATTGCCGGCACCACGCTGGGCTGCGCCGCGGTTTCGACCATGGTCGGCACCGTCGTCGTCAAGCGTCCGCTGACCCAGCGTGAAGGCCATGTGCTGGTCGGCTCCTGCGTGGTTCCGATCATCGGCGGTTACCTGGTCAACGCTGCCTATGACGCCAACCCGCATTGGGAAGCGCAGCCGGCGGTCGTCAAGAAGAAGCGCAAGAAATAAGCGCGCTTCTCGGCTGAATAGAAACGCCGGCGTCGCCATGATGGTGGCGCCGGCGTTTTCTTTTGGAGTGTTGTTTGCGCTTAGTTCTTTTTGCGATGAACACGCCCTCGCACAGGCGGAAGGTGAAGCCGTCGCCTTCGCCCTGGGGCTCGAGCGCCGCTTTGACCGCCGGCGTCGTTTCGCTGAGCATCGCGCGCAATAAACGCTGCATGGTCGCATCGTAACGCTGCGCCCAGGACTTGAACTCCATCGTCTTGAAGATCTGTTCTTCATGCCCCAACGTGAAGCCGGCTTCCTTGATGGCAACGCGCCATTCTGCCATCGCCCAGGCGCGCAAGTGGCTCGGGTCGCGGAAGCGCTCGAAGGCGTTGATGTAGTCGCCAACCGGACCTTCCGGCACGACATTGTCGACGACCGCCAGAGTTCCGCCCGCTTTCAGCACGCGGTAGGCTTCGGCGAGGAAGTCCGGGATCGAGTCGAAATGATGTGGCGCGATCCGGCAGGTGACCAGATCGAAGCTGGCATCGTCGAAGGGTAGTGTTTCGGCCTTGGCGTAAGTGGTGCGGATATTGCCGAGGCCACGCTTGGCGGCCTCGAGCTTGACCATGTCCAGCATTTCCTGGGTGATGTCGGTGGCCCAGACCCGCGCGACATGCGGCGCGAAGGTGTAGGCGACATGGCCGCCGCCGGTGGCGATGTCGAGGACGCGCCAGTCCGGCTGTGGCGAGGTGAGGGTGACAAGGCGCTCCAGACTCTTGCCGAGCGCGTGCGGTTTCGACGCCAGATAATGGGCGGCTGTCTTGCCGAATTGTTCCTGGACCAGGGTCTTGGGCATGGCGGGCATCCGTAGGCTGGAGGAACTCGCGCCTACATAGCCGTTTCCGCCGGGCGGCGAAATGTCACTTTCGCAGCGACAGCTGTTCCGAAAGCGCAATAAAAGCGCCGTCAGTCTTTCTTGACGTTGTGTCCGTGCGCGTCGTCGTAGCCAGCGCGGTTGGAATAAAAGGCCAGTGCCATCAGGCCCCCGCCGATCAGCAGCGAGAAGAACACGCCGCCGATAATGGCGAAGTAGCCGTACAGCGGAATTTCACTGGCAAATTCCCACCATGTACGCACGGCGAACCACAGCGAGGCGGCGCCGACGGCGATAAGCGGACCGATGATGTACCATTTGCCCATGGTCACCATATAGGCCTTCGCGCCGGCTTTGTCACAGGGTGGGACCCCGTAAAAAAGACGCCCGGCCATGAATTATGGCCGGGCGTCGATGACACGATAGACAAACGCGATGTCGCGCTTACTGCTTCGGAGCCGTGTTGTTGTTCATCGGCTTGGTGGCCGACCCCGAGCCCGTGGCGCCAGAGCCCGTCGCGCCGGTGCCGGTGGTCGAACGCGAGGCCGGCTCGTAGTAGGCGAACTTCGGCGCGTCGTTCAGCTGGTCCTTGGTGTAGCTCACCGTGATCTTGTCGATCGAGGCCGAGTCGGCCTTGCGGGTCACAGAGATCGCTTCGAACGGCAGAGCAACGTCCTTCTCGCCAACGCCCAGGAAGCCGCCGACGCCGACGACCACGGCGCTGATCTTGCCGTCGGTGCCGATGATGACGTCGTTGATCTCACCGATCGAGGCGTTGTCCGGACCGTAGACCGAGGCGCCGATCAGCTTGGAGCCGCGCCAGTCGGTCGACTGCTGCGACGACACGAAGGTCTGGCCGCTCGACGCGTTGTTCATCATGGCGTTGTTGGTCGTTGAGGTCGCGGCCGGCGCCGCGTTGGTGTTGTTCGTGTTCGCCGGCGGCGTGGTGGTGCCAGACTGCGCGAAGGCGGGCATCGCGAGCACGGTGGCCAGCGCGGCGGCGGTCAGGGTGCGTTTCATCATTCGTTTTCTCCTTTGAGCACGAATTGGAATAGGCAAAATTCGGGGAAGTGCGGCGCGCGTTGCCTCACGCCCGCCACATATGAAAAGAACGCGGGACTTGCGTTCCGCGTTCCGAACTTTTTGAAAATTAGCGCTGCGTCAGTTTGCGCCGCGACGTTTTGGCTGGAGACGGCTTTAGGCTTTCTCGGAACTTTCCGCCGGCTCGCCCTCGATGTCTCGAGCTTTGCGCAGGTCGATCTCTTCTGTCTCGTCGGGCTCTGGCAAGGCTTCAACGAGCGGCATGCCACGACGCAACGTCGAACGCAGCGATGCGACTTCGCTCTGCAGACGCGAGTTATCCTTGCGCGCCGCTTCCAGCGCGCCTTCGACCACGGCGCGTTCCATACGCTCGCGCTGCAGCGCGGAATTGAGGTCCTCCACGCGCTTCTCGATGTTCGTGCGCGACACCTGCACGTCGGCCTCGAGGTGCCCGTTGCGCTCGGTCAGCGCGGCGACCTTCTCGTCGGCGCGGGCCAGCGCGGTCTCGCGGGCTTTCAACGCCTTGGTCAAAGCATTGTTGCGCTCGGTCAAGGCGACGCGGGCCTGTTCGAGATCCCTGATCTGGCGCTCGCGCTGTTCGTGCGAGGCTTCGATCTGGGCGAGGCGCTTTTCGGCATTGTTGCGCGAGATCGTGGCTTCGACCGATTTGCGGTCGAAGGCGCGGACTTCCTCGGTGCGGGCGATCAGGTTCTGGCGCGCTTCGGCCAGCAGGCGTTCAGCGGTGGCGGCACGGGAGGTCAGCGCATCGAGGCGCATGTTGAGGCTGTTGCGCTCGCCCTGATGACTTTCCTTGGCCTCGTCGAGGGCGGCCGACAGGCGGCCGCGCTCGGCATAGGCTTCGGCGAAGCTCGCTTCGACCTTGCCGAGCTGGGCGCGGGTCGCTGTCAGCGTGTTTTCGCTCTCGGTCAGGCGGCGGGTGAGGCGGGCGGTCTCGTTGAGCGCGGCGTCGATATTGGCCTGCAGCGCGCGCTTTTCGTCTTCGAGCAAAGCGAGGCGTTCGCGGGCAGCGGCGAGCTCGCCCTCGAGTTCCACGATGCGCTTGTCGGCGGCGTCGAGCTGATCCTGCGCAGTGCGACGGGCTTCGCCCAGCGCGCGGCGCTGCGCGGTCTCCTGGGCGAGCTGGCGCTCCAGTTCGGCGATCTGCGCGCCGCGGGCCGTAAGGTCATCGGTCAGTTCGAGGCGAACGCTTTCCAGCCCGCGGTTCGACTCGCGCGCCAGTTCGAGATCCTCGCGCAGCTTCTCGGACTCGGCCTCGAGCGCGGTGGCCTTGCGTTCGATCTGGTAGAATTCGGTGCGCAGCGTCTCATACGAGGAGCGCGATTCCGCCAGCATGTTCGACAGGCTGAGCGTTTGCGATTTTTCCTGTTCGAGCGCGCGCAGCGTCGAATTGAACGGATGGACGATCTTGTCGAAAGCGGCCTTCAGTTCGTCGAGTTCGCCGATCTTGCGGCTGGTGTCATTCAGCAGATGACGCAGCGCCTCGTTCTCTTCGCCGATGCGCGAACCGACGTCGGAGTAGTTCTCCGGCGTGATCTGGCGGGCGACGGGATTGGCGGGCTGGTTGTCGGCAGGACGGGCAATATCGCCGGCCTTGCGGTCGGGCTCTTGCTCGCGGGACTTGCCGCCAAACAAATCCGATAACTTCGCCATGAAAAACGCCTCCGCACACGTCCGGCTTTTGCCGGTACGCTCACACCTGTGTGCCTTTTAAGATATTATAAACGAATGGGGATTGGAACATTGGCAAGCCCCAATCGCCCGGTCCGAAGCGGCAGACCGCGATCATGGTTAACGCGGCAATTACCCTCGAGAAGCTCTGCCGAAAGGCGGCTTTCCCCGGTGGTCGCGGGCAGCGATCGGGAACTTAGTTCGAATAGTCCCGCACCAGCGAATGCCGCTGGCGGTGGCGGCCGAGTGCCAGATTGACCAGCCGGGTCAGCAACTCGCCATACGGCACGCCCGAGGCTTCCATCATCTTCGGATACATGCTGATCGAGGTGAAGCCGGGCAGGGTGTTGATCTCGTTGAAGTAGAATTCGCCGCTTTTCCGGTCGAGGAAGAAATCAACCCGGGCCAGCCCGTTACACTCCAGTACCGTGAAGGCCTGCGCCGCGAGGGCGCGAACCCGCGCCATGGCGGCATCGTCGACCCGGGCGGGCAGGTCCACCGAGGCGCCATCCTTGTCGAGATATTTCGCCTCATACGAATAGAATTCGTGGCGCGGATCCGGATTGATCTCGCTGGCCATGCTGACGAACAGCGGATCGTCCTCGAGCACGGCGACCTCGACCTCGCGCGCATCGATGCCTTGCTCGATCAGGATCTTCAGGTCGTAGCGAAAGGCGTCATCGAGAGCGGCCTTGAGCGCATCCCAGCTCTTGACCTTATGAACGCCGACGCTCGAACCCATGTTGCAGGGCTTCACGAAGACCGGCAGCGTCAGTTTCTGGCGGGCGGTTTCGACGGAGCCTGCCGCATCGCGCTCGTAGTCGCGGCGCGTCAGCGCCACATAAGGCGCGATCGGCAGCCCGGCGTGAGCGGCCAGCCTTTTTGCGACATCCTTGTCCATGCTGACCGCGGAGGCGAGCACGCCCGAGCCGACATAGGCGACGTCGGCGAGATCGAGCAGGCCCTGCGTGGCGCCGTCCTCGCAGAGCGGGCCATGCATGACCGGGAAGAATACGTCGATATCGCGAATACCCGCTGCATCGCCCCTGACGGGCAGGAGCGCGCCGCGCCCATCGGGCTGGCTCGCCAGACGCACTTCTGGCGCATCGCGCAGGATGGGCAGCGCCTTGCCGGCCGCCTGGTCGAGCGTCTTCAGATCGTTCAGTTGCCACAGTCCGGATTTGTCGATGCTGACCGGAACGACGTCGAAGCGGCTGCGGTCGAGATGCCGGATGACGGATGCGGCCGATTGCAGCGACACTTCGTGCTCGCCGGATTTGCCGCCATAAAGAACCGCTACGCGAATTTTCTGAGTCATGTCCTTTGACTATCACCGTGCGGTGTCTGCGCGCCACCCCGCACACCGTTGGCGTTGTCAGGTGCGACCGCAGGGCTGGCGGGCGACTTCGGTATTTGTTTGACAGACCGTAAGGTATTCTAGACCAACGAGGATTGAAACAACGGCCGAGGGGGGCAGGCCCGGCCTTGCATGGCGGACCGCGATCGTGGTTAAGGCGGCCGCGGCTGAGGGGAGATGAATTCGTTGCAGAACACGGACATGAAGCCCGAGCCGCCAGCCGCCGGCGAGACCTACACCTATCGGGCGTCACTGCTCGGCGCTCCGTTCGTGTTTCGCCTGACTGAAACGGGCCTCGCCTTCGAAGCCGGCCGGCGCGCCGGCCTCATTCCCTATCAGGCGATCATGCGGCTGCGGCTGTCGTTCAAGCCGTCGAGCATGCAGTCGGGGCGTTACGTCACCGAGATCTGGGCCGACGATGCGCCCAAGCTCACCATCGTATCGAGTTCGTGGAAGAGCATGATGATCCAGGAGCGCCAGGACAAAGCCTATTCTGCGTTCATCGCCGCGCTGCATCGCCGCCTAGACGCTGCCAGTGCGAAGGCGCAATTCGAACGTGGCAGCGTGCCGGCGCTGTACTGGCCGGGTCTCGTGGCCTTTGTCGGCGTTGGCCTCGGCCTGGCCTTGTTGATCGTGCGCGCGTTGCAGGTCGACGCCAAGGCCGGCGCCGCCTTCGTCGGCGGCTTCCTCGCGCTATTCCTGTGGCAGGGCGGCAACTTCTTTCGCCGCAACAAGCCGGGCAACTACCGAGCGGACGCTCCTCCGGCCGACTTGCTGCCTTAGAAAGCTCAGTTCGTCGCCGTCTCGATCGATTTCGGCGTCACGAACCGTTCCAGGCGGCCCGATTGCGGATGCAGCTTGCTCCAGTCGTCGAAGACGAAGTCGATGATGACGAGCCCCGCGGGCGGCAGTTTTTCGCGCAGGCGCTCGCGCGCGTCGATGTCCCCGGAGGCAATCAGCATCAGGGCCGCTTCGTGCAAGGACGGGTTATGGCCGACTACCATCAGCTTGCGCACCGGCGCCGCTGTCCCGGCGACGATCCTGAAAATGTCCTGCGGCGTGGCGTCGTAGACGTGGTCATTGGTGGTCGCTCCCGGAGCCGGCTTGAGCGCTTCGGCGAGGTGCTTCCAGGTTTCCTGCACGCGGCGCGCCGGCGACAGCACCACGCCGTCGGGGGCCAGCGCGTGGCTTGTTATATAGGCGCCGATCTGCCCGGCCTCGCGTTTCCCGCGGTCGACCAGGGCGCGGTTGCGGTCGTCCTTGCCGAGTTCGCCGGGCTCGGTCTTGGCGTGGCGAAGGATGAGGAGACGCCGCATGGTCAATTCCGGCTCGAGGGGTTCTGGCTAAAGGGCAGGGCGATGGGCTAAGGGG
>JAEZEY010000088.1 GCA_023432845.1 Pseudomonadota bacterium | reverse complement strand
CGGACAAGGCCGCCGCGCTCAATGTGGTAGATGGCGACACCGTGGCGGTGATCGGCGAGAACCGCAAGATGGTGGTGTTCGGCCTCGATCAGGTGCCGGAGATGACCAAGGGCCGCGGCGTGCGCCTGCAGCGCTATCTGCAGAAGGGCCTATCCGACATCACGACCTTCAAGGCGGTCGATGGCCTGTCCTGGGTCGATGGCGCCGGGCGCACGCAAACCATGACGATGAAGGACCTCAAGGACTGGCGCGGCAACCGCGCCGATGCCGGCCGCATTGCGCAGGGCCTGCCGAAGAACAACAAGTTCCGCGGCGCGCCGGCAGCGAAAAAGACGGAAGAGTAGGAGAAGGGCGAAGGTCAGGCCTTCGCCCGCAATATCTTCCACACCCCGTGCGCGGTCGCGACCACGCGCGGGCCGACCAGAAGGTCAGCCTCCATGAAGATCAGCGTGCGCGTCTTGCGCACGACGCGGCAGTGCGCCTCGACGAATTCACCGATCTGAACCGCGTCGATGAAATGCACGTCGAGCTGCACCGTGGCCTGCGGCTGGTTGTGATTGGCATGGCGCGCGGCCATGCCCATCGAGCGGTCGGCGAAGGTCATGACCATGCCGCCCTGAACCACGCCGCGCAGATTGTGGTGTTTCGGCTCCGCCAGGAAGGCGTAGTGAAAACCATCGCCATGCGGCCGCTGCCAGAACGGCCCGACAAGACCGATGAAGCCTTCGTCGCTGTAGGGCGTCCAGCCCGCTGCCGCGGGATTGAAGGGCGCCGGCGCCGCAACGGAGCCTGTGGTTTTGGTGTCGGATGTCATGAAGCCGCCTGCGGTAGAAATCCGTTCGCGGATAGCACGCCGCGCAGCAGACCGACACCATGTTACGGCGCGCAGCGCCCCCACCGCGCGCGCATAACTCGGTTCACTCCGAACACCAGCGGCGTTCGACATTTTTTTGAGCAGCGCCATGCGGTGTCGCCGCCCGTCAGAGCGGCCAGAACCACACGATCAGCATCGTTCCCAGCAGCCAGTTGATGACGTTCAGCGGCAGACCGATGCGCAGGAAATCGGAGAATTTGTATCCGCCCACGCCATAGACGAATGTGTTCGTCTGGTAGCCGATCGGCGTCGCGAAACTGGCGCTGGCGGCGAACAGGACGGCCATGATGAACGGCCGGGGATTGACGCTCATCTGTTCGGCGAGCCGCACCGCGATCGGGGTCAACAGGACGGCGGACGCGTTGTTGCTGACGATCTCCGTCAGGACGGACGTGACCAGATAGATCATTGCCACTACAAGGATCGGACCGAGTCCTCCGGCAATCGTGGCCAGATGGTCAACGATCAGCGCCGCCGCGCCGGTCTTTTCCATCGCCATTCCGACCGCGAGCATGCCGAAGATCAACATCAAGACCGGCCACTGGATCGCTTCGTAAGCCTCTTCGGTGTTCAGGCAGCCGGTCGCAACAACCACGGCGGCGGCGACAAGCGCCAGAATCTCGATGGGCATGATGTTGAAGGCCGCGAGGCCCATCACCAGGATCACCGCAGCGGCGGCGATCGGCGCCTTGTCGCGGCGGAAGGGGGCATCGGTCGGCTCGGTCAGGTTGACGAGCGCGCGGCGCTCGAACAGGCGGCGCAGACCGTCGGCGGGGCCTTCCAGCAGCAGCGTATCCCCGGGCATGAGCACGATCTTGTCGAAGCCACCCTTCAACTGGCTGCCCTGCCGGTAGATCGCGACGATATAGACGCCGAAAAGCCGGCGAAAATTCAGATCCGAGACGAGATATCCGCGCAGTCGCGATTGCGGCGCGACGACACCTTCCATCAACCGGGTGGCGTGGCTTTCGACTTTTCTGACCTCGCTGTTTTCTTCTCCGGGTTCTTCGGTACTGGCGGAAATTTCATGGGCCTCTCGCAGACCCATCACGTCGGAGGCGTTCGAGCGGACAACCACGCGGTCGCCGGCCTTCAGTGTTATCGGCTCCAGGCCGAAGCGCAGCGACAGCCCGTCACGGATCAGATCGAGAAACGTGACTCCGCGATCACCCGACAATCCGGCATTCGCCAATGATTTTCCGATGAGTTTGGAATCTTTGGGAACGACAAATTCGGTGACGAAATGGCGCTCCAGCGTGTCGACGTTTGTGACTGTGCGGTCCGGCAGCAACCAGCGTCCGAAGATGGCGAGATAAGCCACACCGACGAGGCCCATGATCACGCCGGGCAGCGTGAACTCGAACATGGTAATCGGCGGTTGGCCGCTTTCACTCACCAGGCCCGCGATTAACAGATTGGTCGATGTACCGATCAGGGTCGTGGTGCCGCCGAAAATCGACGCATAGGACAACGGGATCAGCAACCGGGACGGTGAGATTTTCATCGTCCGCGCGAGGAGAACCGCCACCGGCGTAAGGATGACGACCACGGGGGTATTGTTGATGAAGGCCGAGAGAGACATCACTACGGCGAGGAACGCGACCAGCACGAGAATGGGCGAAAAGCCCGCACTTTTTATGACGATGCGCCCGAAGCGATCGATGATCCCTGTTCGCTCGATCGCGGCGCTGAGCACGAACATGGCGCCGACTGCGATAGGGCCGGCGTTCGAAAAGACGGTAAGAGCCTCTTTGGAGGTTAGAATTCCGGTGACGACCAGAACGCCGAAAGCCAGCATCGCCACCACATCGGGCGGAAACGTCTCGCGAACGAATGCAATGAAAACGACGACGGTCAGCAGGAGGACGATTGCGATGTGCATGGACTCCGGAATCATGCCTGGCTGCTCCTGGGGCGATTGTGCATGTCATCGTATTGTGAAAGCAAAAGTCGCAACGGCAGGACGCCGAGGCCTGCCGGTATACTGGCGGCGACCGGGAGCCGCCAGCCCGCGCTATTGGTCGATTGTCTTATCAGTTTGGCCCCCTCGGCCCCGGCCGCCGGCCGTTGCATTCGACGCAATAACGGCGGTTCCGGCCCCGAGTTCCATTTGGTGCATCGCCTCCGGCGAGCTGACGAGGCGGTGAGGTCAGACGGCGAGGATTACTTGTCGACTCGCGTCCACCCCGCCGGCATCAGGCGCTCTTGCGGCAGGAAGCGGCCCTTGTAGTCCATCTTCTTGGAGCCCTGCACCCAGTAGCCGAGATAGACATAGGGCAGACCCATCGCTTTCGCACGGGTGATGTGGTCAAGGATCATGAAGGTGCCGAGCGAGCGGTGTGCTTCTTCCGGATTGAAGAAGGAGTAGACCATCGACAGCCCGTCCGACAGGACGTCGGTGAGTGCCACCGCCATCAGTTCGCCGGCGCCGTGATGGGTGAAGCCGGAATCGGCGTCGCGCCTGCGGTAATTGACGACGCGGGTTTCGACATGGCTGTCCTCGACCATCATGGCGTAATCGAGCACGGTCATGTCGGCCATGCCACCGTCGCGGTGCCGCGCGTCGAGATAGGCGCGGAACACCGAGTATTGCTCCGAGGTCGGCGCCGGGTCGCGCATGTCGCCGATGACGTCGCTGTTGAGTTCGAGGTTGCGCCGCATGTTGCGCGACGGCTGGAAATCCTTGACCACGACGCGCACCGAGACGCAGGCGCGGCAGGTCTCGCAGGCCGGCCGGTAGGCGATCGACTGGCTGCGGCGGAAGCCGCCGTGGGTGAGAAGGTCGTTGAGCTCGCCGGCGCGGGAGCCGACCAGATGCGTGAACACCTTCCGCTCCTCCTGGCCCTTGAGATACGGGCAGGGCGACGGCGCGGTCAGGTAGAATTGCGGCGTGTCGCGGGAATGCTGGGTCACGGCTTCCGGTCGGTTGTTGGCCTGTCGGTTTGGCTCCGCAAGGGACTCGTTTTCCTGTCCAGAATTGCGCGGTCCGGGCCCGCCGTCAAAGCAGTCACACAGGGCTCGTGGCGAAGCCGCGCAGGACGGCGGCCCGCTGCGGGTTGTTGATGATCACCGTGCCGAGCAGGATATCGTGCAGCAGCCGGCGGCGGCGGTTGAAGAAGGCGACCAGAAGGATGAACGGCGTCAGCGCCGAGACCGAGATCCAGAACAGGATGACGTGGACGGCGCCGAGCACGAAATAGGCCGGCGCGCCGTACCAGGTGCGCATCTCCAGATCCATCACCCGCATGCCGATGGTGGCGGAGCGCTCGCCGGCGACGCCGAGGCCGAAATAGACGATGGCCCAGATCACCGAGGCCGGCGGCAACAGCCAGTACAGCGCCCAGCCGAAGCCGAGCGTCACGATGCCGAACACGAAAATGACCATCGCCGCCAGGATGACCGGCGCGGCCATACACACGAAGTCAATCAGGAAGGCGATGATCCGGCGCGCCAGTACCCCCTCGAACAATTCCGGGTTCTGGTCCGGGTCATAAGCGTGCGGTCGGACATCCATCGAAATTGACATAATCGGGTCCCCGAACTTTTGTCCTGGTCATAATAACCCGAGATGGATTGCGGGCGAAGCCTTCGCAAGGGCCGGCGTGGTTGGCAGCGCGGGCCAACCTGCGGCATGGTGCGGAGAACCTGCCAGAATCGGAGCCTCTCGTGACCGTCACCATCGCCGATATCGAGGCCGCCCGCCGCGTCATCACCGGCGCGGTGCTCCGCACACCGATGCTGCCGGCGCCACGCCTGTCGGCGCTGACGGGGGCGGAGGTGTTCGTCAAGTACGAGAACCTCCAGGTCACCAATTCGTTCAAGGACCGCGGCGCGCTCAACAAGTTGTCGTCGCTGAGCGAGGCCGAGCGCCAGCGCGGCGTCGTCGCCATGTCAGCCGGCAACCATGCCCAGTCGGTCGCCTATCACGCCGCGCGTCTGGGCATCCCCGCCACCATCGTCATGCCGGTGACGACGCCGCATGTGAAGGTCGCGGCGACGCGCTCGCACGGCGCCGAGGTGGTGCTGCACGGCGAGACCGTGGCCGACGCGCAGGCGCGCTGCGAGGCGATAATGGCCGAGCGCGGCATGACGCTCGTGCATCCGTACGACGACGAGAAAGTCATCGCAGGGCAGGGTACAATCGCGCTTGAGATGTTCGAGGATGTGCCCGACCTCGACATGATGGTAATCCCGATCGGCGGCGGCGGGCTGATCTCCGGCAACGCCATCGCCGCCAAGGCGCGCAACCCGAATATCGAAGTTATCGGCGCGGAGGCGCTGCTCTATCCGGCGGTGTGGAACGCGCTGGAGCACGGCAACCGGCCCGTGGGCGGGCCGACACTCGCCGAAGGCATCGCCGTCAAGAACGTCGGCAAGCTGACTTTGCCGATTATCCGCGAACTCGTGTCCGACGTGATCCTGGTCGACGAGGCGCATCTCGAGCGCGCGGTGAATGCCTATCTGACCTTGCAGAAGACCATGGCCGAAGGTGCCGGCGCTGCCGGGCTTGCCGCGCTGCTCGCGGAGCCGGTGCGTTTCAAGGGCAAGCGCGTCGGCCTCGTCCTGTGCGGCGGCAATATCGACCCGCGCATTCTTGCCTCGATCATGGTGCGCGAACTTGAGCGCGAGACCCGTATCGTCGCGTTCCGCCTCATCATCCCGGATCAGCCGGGTGTGCTCGGCATCATCGCCACGCGGCTCGGCCAGTTGGGGGCCAATATTCTCGAGGTGGAGCATCGCCGCCTGCTGCTCGACGTGCCGGCCAAGGGCGCCAGCCTCGACGTCACCATCGAGACGCGCGACGCGGCCCATGCCCGCGAGGTCATGGATGCGCTGGCCGCCGATGGCTACAAGCCGAAGCGGCTGGGCTCGGGGCCGATGTCCGACTGAGCCGACGGAACCCGCTCGGGCCCGGCGGCGTTTCAGGCTGAGTGCGCGCCCCACGGAGATAGGACATGTCCCACGCCATGACGCCGGTCGGTCCCGCCTATGTCACGTCGCCGCTCGCCGATACCGCGCTGCTGATCGGCCGCATCGCGCTGGTCGTGATGTACATCATGTCCGGCAGCCAGAAGTTCATGGACCTGACCTCGGTCGCCGCCATGATCGGCTCCAAGGGTCTGCCGATGCCCATGATCCTCGCCACGCTCACAGCCATCACCGAAGTCGCCGGCGGCATTCTGATTGCGGTCGGCCTGCAGACCCGACTCGTGGCGGCCGGCCTGCTGATCTTCACGGCGACCGCAACTTATTTCTTCCATGACTTCTGGAATCAGCCGCCGGGGCAGACCAACAACATGATCCACGCCATGAAGAACCTGTCGATCTGCGGCGCTTTCCTGATGCTGGCCGGCACCGGACCGGGTCGCTATTCGATGGATCGCCGCTAGCTCGCAGAAAAGCGAGCGCGGCGCTTACCTGTTGTCGCGCAGCATCGACGCCACGCGCGGCGCGAAGTAGGTGAGAATGCCGTCGCAGCCGGCGCGCTTGAAGGCGATCAGGCTCTCCATCATGGCGCGCTCGCCGTCGAGCCAGCCATTATTGGCCGCCGCCATGACCATCGCGTATTCGCCCGACACCTGATAGGCGAAGGTCGGCATGCCGAAGGCATCCTTCACCCGCGCGCAGATGTCGAGATAGGGCAGGCCCGGCTTGACCATGATCATGTCGGCGCCTTCCTCGATGTCGAGCGCGACTTCGCGCAGCGCCTCGTCGGTGTTGGCCGGGTCCATCTGGTAGGTGCGCTTGTCGCCGGTCAAAGTCTTTGACGAGCCGACGGCGTCGCGGAACGGACCGTAGAAGGCCGAGGCATATTTGGCCGCATAGGCCATGATCGACACGTCGGTCAGCTTCGCCGCATCGAGTCCTTGACGGATGGCGCCGACACGGCCGTCCATCATGTCGGACGGCGCGATGATGTCGCAGCCGGCTTCGGCCTGCACCAGCGCCTGCTTCACCAGCATCGCGACGGTCTCATCATTGAGGATGACGCCGTCCTCGCGCATCAGGCCATCATGGCCGTGGCTGGTATAGGGATCGAGCGCGACGTCGCAGAGAATCCCGATTTGCGGCACTTCCTTTTTGATGGCGCGCACGGCGCGGCAGACCAGGTTGTCGCTGTTCAGCGCTTCGCTGCCGGTCTCGTCGCGCAGCGA
>JAEZEY010000062.1 GCA_023432845.1 Pseudomonadota bacterium | reverse complement strand
GCGCTCCGGCACTACCGAATTGTAGGTCACGCGGTAGAGTTTTACGGCGTTCCGGGCCGGGCTGTACTTGACGCTGACGCCGAAGAATTTCGACGCCTCGTCGGTCAGCACCTTGTTCAACTTGTCGGCATCCCAGCGGCCGATCAACTCATACTGCACCCCGGACGATACCTGCACCGGGCCGCTGCCCTGTGCAGTGGCTGTCGCAACAAAGGCGACAGTCGAAAGAACAAGGACAGCCAGCGCACGGGTGAGCATTCGCATTCTCCGGGAAACCGGGCTGAGATTGACCGGCCCGGCTTAACTTTCGCTGAATAGCGCCGCGGCGCCGCGTTCACCCGACGCTGAGCGCCAGAATGCGGCTGATCTCGCGCTGTGCTCGCCCGGTCTCGCTCGTCCAGGCGTTGAAAGCCCCCTGCACTGCGCGCATGGCCGCCTTTGAGGTTGGCGCCTTGTCGATGACACCCTCGCGGATCAAGGCCTTGGTCACGTCTGCCGAGAGAATGAAGGCATCCCAGCCGTTGAAGCGCAGGAAATACATCGCGGAGTTACCGCCCAGCCGCGAACCGTATTTCTTCAGGTAATCCATCAGCCCGACCTGGTCGGACGCCGACCAGCTTTTGAGAAAGGCCGCGAACGAGCCATGCTCCTCGGCGATGTCGCCCACGAAGCGGGCATTGGCGATCGTCGCCTTGATCTTCGGCCCGTTGCGGATAATGCCGGTGTCCTTCATCAGCCGCGCGATGTCGTTCGCGCCATAGGCGGCGACCTTCTTCGGTTCGAACTTGTCGAAGGCCTTCTCGAAGCCGGGCCATTTCTGCTCGACCACGTCCCAGGAAAAGCCCGCCGAAAAGACCGCCTTCGCCATGCCGGCAAGAAAGCGGTCATCCTTCTGGGTAAGGTCACGATGCTCGCGGCGTTGCTCGGCAAGCTTCGTCTTTACGCCGGCGCCGCCGTGGCGCTTCTCGGCGAGAGCGATGATGACAGAGAATTTGCGCAAGGTCATAGTGTCGGCCCCAGGCGATTATGCCGAAAGCGCGCCGAGCGGCAACAAGGCCATGGCGCCGGCTCAGGGCGCGGCGAATTTCACATGGCCGTTATCGTCAATTGGCCAGGCCGGATTCCAGGCAATCTCCCAGGCATGCGCGTCCGGGTCAGCGACGTAGCCGCGGAAGCCGCCATGCGCCGGCTCATCGGGCGCGCGCAGCAGATTGCCGCCGGCCGAGGTCAGGCGCTCGATCAGGGGCGCCACATGATCCCTGTCGCGCACATTATGCGCCAGCGCGAAGGCGCCAGGCCGCATCAGGTCCCTGCGCATCATGTCGTTTGCCAACGCTGCGGTGCGCCAAGTCGCCAGCACGAAGCCGTTCATCTGATAGAAAATCACCTCGTCGCTCTCGAAAACCGGCGTCCAACCGAAGCCATCCGTATAAAACCGTCTCGAACGGGACAATTCGGCTATTCCCAAAGTAATGACGGCAATTTGTTGCATTCGACGCTTTCCTTCGCTGAACAGGCCGCAGTTGGCGACGTAACTGGCGCCGCTGTTACAACTTCGCTTGGTCTTAACATGCCGCCGGCAAAGACGTTTCCATCGGCCGCGTTCCATGGATCGCGTAGGCCATCCGGCAACCGTCAAATAGACGCCGGATACAACAATGTAACTGTCAATGTTTCGCGGCGCCCCGGCACCGCTCGACAATACTTATAATTAAAACCGGATTCGGATGAGGCTTCCAGCAATCCTTGCATGCGCGGGTATATCTTGACGGACATCGATCGGCGGGCCATCCGAGCTGGCACACAGACGACTGCCAGGCCGCGCGACTTGTATGCCAGCCGATGCTGCCCATATTGGCTGGATTATCAGGAGACCCGACATCATGACCGATTACACGCCGCCAAAGGTTTGGGTTTGGAATAAGCCATCCGGCGGCCAGTTCGCGAATATCAACCGTCCTGTTTCCGGGCCGACTCACGAAAAAGAATTGCCAATCGGCAAGCATCCACTGCAACTTTATTCTCTGGCCACGCCGAACGGCCAGAAAGTCACGATCATGCTCGAGGAGCTGCTCGCGCTCGGCCACAAGGGCGCGGAATACGATGCCTGGCTGATCAGGATCAGCGAAGGCGAGCAATTCGGCTCCGGCTTCGTCGCGGTCAACCCGAATTCGAAAATCCCCGCTTTGCTCGATTGCAGCGGGCCCAAGCCCACCCGCGTGTTCGAATCCGGTGCCATCCTCACTTATCTGGCCGAGAAGTTCGGCGCCCTGCTGCCCACCGATCCAGCGGCGCGCGCCGAATGCCTCTCCTGGCTGTTCTGGCAAATGGGGAGCGCGCCCTATCTCGGCGGCGGCTTCGGCCATTTCTATGCCTATGCGCCGACCAAGATGGAATATCCGATCGACCGCTTCGCGATGGAGACGAAACGCCAGCTCGACGTGCTCGACAAGCGTCTCGCCGAGAACGAATACATAGCCGGCCCCGACTACACCATCGCCGATATCGCCATTTTCCCATGGTACGGCGGCCTGGTGAAAGGCTGGCTCTACGGTGAATCCGCCACCTTCCTCAGCGCCCACGAATACAAGCACGTCAATCGCTGGGCCGATCAATTGCTGGCGCGGCCGGCGGTCAAGCGCGGCCGCATCGTCAATCGCATTTCCGGCGATCCGAAGAGCCAGCTTCACGAACGCCACGACGCCAGCGACTTCGACACGAAGACTCAGGACAAGCTGGGGAAGACGGCATAAGAGCCGCGGGCCTCCCCTGCGGCTCCTCGCTGCGCCTACATTTCGAACTCGAATTTCACGCTCGGCGCCGAGCGTCTTGCCGGGCCGTGATAGACGGCCTCGATATTGTTGCCGGCCGGGTCGATCACGAAGGCGGCGTAGTAGCCCGGATGATATTTGCGCTTGCCCGGCGCGCCATTGTCCTTGCCGCCGGCCGCCAGTGCCGCCATGTGGAAGGCGTCGACTATCGCCTCGTCCTTGGCCTGGAACGCAAGGTGATGGCGGCCCGTGGTCTTGCCGAGCGCGGCCTCACTGCCAGGGGTCGAGATGAACAATTCGTCGGCCCAGAAATAATCGTCGCCGCTGCCCGCGAGCGGAATATCCAGCACCTTGAACACCGCTTCGTAGAAGCGCCGCGCCGCGGGGAGATCTTCGACGACGAGCTGGATGTGATCGATCAGGCGACCGCTATGCAGTTCCATGGTTTCCATGACGGGCTCCTTCTGCAGTTCCAGTAAACGGCGTCCGTCGTGCCATGTTCCACCGCCCGACGCGAAGCGATCGCATTGCCGCAGATTCCCTGCCCCGCCGCAATGCGCCGCCCGCCGGGCGACTATGCATCCGCCTCCTTGACCGACGCCGGGGCGCGCCGCATCTTGACCAGGCTCCACACGACACCCGCGGCGATGATGGCGAAGGTGACGCCGAGCGACAGCGCGGCGGGGACCTTCTCGATGCCCAGAATGTCGGCGACGAAAATCTTGCCGCCGATGAAGAGCAGCACGACCGCCAGCGCCGGCTTTAGATAAGTGAAGCGGTGGATCATCGCCGCGAGGGCGAAATAGAGCGCACGCAGGCCAAGGATCGCGAAGATGTTCGAGGTGTAGACGATGAACGGGTCCGTGGTGATGGCGAAGATCGCCGGGACCGAGTCCACTGCGAAGATCACGTCGGCGATCTCGACCATGACCAGCGCCATGAACAGCGGCGTGATGTATCGGACCATCTTGCCGGTCCGCGGATCGAGCTTTTTGACGAAGAAATCCGGCCCGTGATGCTCGTCCGTCACATTAAAGCGCCGCCTCAGAAAGCCGATGACCGGGTTTTTGCCGATCTCGGGCTCCTGGTCGCCGATCCACAGCATCTTGATGCCGGTCAGGATCAGAAAGGCGGCGAAGATGTAGAGCACCCAGCCGAACTGCGAAACGAGCGCCGCACCGAGGCCGATCATGATGGCGCGCAGCACGATCACGCCGAGGATGCCCCAGAACAGCACCCTGTGCTGATACTTCCGCGGCACCGCGAAGAAAGAAAAGATGAGCGCGATGACGAAGACATTGTCCAGCGCCAGCGTCTTTTCGACGACGAAGCCGGTCAGATAGTTCAAGCCGGGTTCGGCGCCGAGCTGCCACCACACCCAGCCGCCGAAAGCCAGGCCGAGGCCGATATAGCCGGACGAGAGGATCAGGCTCTCGCGTACCTCGATTTCGCGATGGTCGCGGTGAAGAACGCCGAGGTCGAACACCAGCAGAGCGATGACGACGCCGATGAAGCCAAGCCACATCCACACCGGCGTGCCCAGCCAGTCGGCGAACAGAAACGACAGATCCACAAGGGGTCTCCAACCGGCCCGAATTCCGAACCTGGCGTCCGACATCGCGAGAGGACCGGTGTCTCTCGCCAGAGGGGCCCGGACAATGAGTGGGGCCGCCGCGACCCGCCCTGATAGGCACAGCCTGCGGCATAGCGCCGTATCTAGAGCCCGATTCTTGATAGTTCCAATTGATTGTGACAATATCGACGTTAGTTTTTCGCTATCGGTATCATGGTCTTCCGCCCCACCCTGCGGCAACTGGAATACGTGGTCGCGCTGGCCGAATGCGGCCATTTCGGCAAGGCCGCGCGCCGCAGCCACGCCTCGCAGCCGACCTTGTCGGTCCAGATCGGGCTGGTCGAAGAAGGACTGGGCGTCCAGTTGTTCGAGCGCACGCCGGCCGCCGTGCTGACCACCCCGGCCGGAGAAAAATTCGTTCACGGCGCCCGCCTGACGCTCGCCGCCCTGAACGACCTTATGGATTCGGTGGCGAGCGACACCCGCGCGCTGGGCGGTACGGTGCGGCTCGGCACCCCGCCGACCTTCGGCCCCTATTTCCTGCCGACCTTCCTGCCGCCGATCCGTCGCCACTACCCCGATCTCAGGATCTACATCGTCGAGGATCGTCCGGCCGAGATCGAGGCGTCGGTCGCCGAAGGCCTGCTTGATTGCGGTATCGGGCCGGAGTGCGAACAGCCGGGACTGACGTTCATGCGCATCGGCACTGAGCGGTTCTTCCTCGGTGTGCCGGCGGACCACCGGCTCGCGTCGCAATCGACCGCGCGCTATGCCGACCTTGAGGGCGAACGTCTGCTGGCGCTGGGCAGCGGCAACCGGCTTCTGGAAAATGTGCGCCACCTGGCTGAAGCCAGCGGCGCGATCGTCGTCGACGATTATGAAGGCACCAGCCTCGATGCCATCAGACAGATGGTGTCGATCGGCATGGGTTGCTCGCTTTTCCCCGAGCTCTACGCCCGCGCCGAGTTTCGCAAAGCCGAGGATGTGCGGCTGCTCGAGATCGAAGGCTGGCGTGAGTCCCGCGCTGTCGGGCTCTACTTCCGCGACACCAGCGGCCGCAAACGACATTTCGAAGAACTTGCCGCCGAGGCGAGCCGCGCCGCGGCAACGCTGGGGATCGGTCCGGCGGCGACATGACGGCGCGGCCGGCGTCCGTCACGCAAAGCGCTTGGCGCCCGCCACACACAGCACGACGATCGCCGTCGAGGCGATCATGCCCCACGCGACCGACTCGTGCAGCAACAGAGCCGCCAGCATCAGCCCGAAGAACGGCTGCAGCAGTTGCAGCTGTCCGACCACGGCGATGCCGCCTTGCGCCAGCCCGCGATACCAGAAGATGAAGCCGACGAGCATGCTGAAAACCGACACGTAGCCAAGCGCAACCCAGGCCGGCACGCTGATGCCGCTCCAGGACAGTGGCGTCGTGAACAGCGCAATCGCCGCCATCAGCGGCAGCGACATCAGCAGCGCCCAGGAAATCACCTGCCAGCCGCCGAGCCGGCGCGACAGAGTCGCGCCTTCGGCATAGCCGAGGCCGCACAGCAGGATCGCCACGACCATCATCAGGTCGCCGGTCAGCGACGCGCTGTCGCTGCTATGGAGCGCAAAGCCGGCGACGGTCGCGGCGCCGATTATCGAGAAAATCCAGAACGCGGGTTTCGGCCTCTCGCCGCCGCGCAGCACGCCGAACATCGCGGTCGAAAGCGGCAGAAGGCCGATATAGACGATGGAATGCGCCGAGGTGATGTGCTGCAGCGCCAGCGCCGTGAACAGCGGGAAGCCGACCACGACGCCGATCGCGACGATGACCAGTGGCACCATGTCGGCGCGCGATGGCCGCGCCTGGCGCAGCCCGAACAGGAAGGCAGCTCCCAATACGGCGGCAATGGCCGCGCGCGCCGAGGTGAGAAACATCGGTGAGAACGCCGCGACGCCGACCCGCGTCGCCGGCAACGAGCCGCTGAAGATGATGACGCCGAGCAGGCCATTGCCCCACCCGGCCGGTATCAGTGACACGGAAACATCCCCGGCGACCTCGACATCAAGTCATCAATGAAACGGATAACTTCATTCAACTCATTGATGATACGATACGATTCTGGATTTGGCGCGCCGAACGGATAGAAGACGGCGCTGGCGCCGTCAATCGTCGCTCACCCGCATGACGCGGCTGCCATATGCTGCGGCGCGCGCCGAGATCGCAAATGTCGCAGGCACAGGCGAGTTTTGGCGATGCCGTGGACAGGGGCGGCTGGATAGGTTCTTCTTGCGGCAGAGAGTCTGCCGGTTACTTCACCGGCGCAACATTTCGCTGCGGCATCGGTTTGAGCGAGGTCAAGGCAGCGGCGTTGCGGCCAATTAAGTGAGCACGGTAGACAGAAAAGATCGGGAGGAACGATGCGGAGCCTGCTTCTTGCCTTGGACGATACGCCCGGTGGTGCGGGCGCTTTGACGTTCACCCTCGATCTCGCGGCCCGGCATAACGCAGCCATCACCGGCGCCAGCATTCTCGACATTTCCTACCTGACGGCGCCGGGACCCGGTGGTATCGGTACTGCCCACTTCAAGGCCCGAGCCGACCGTGCCCGCCTGCAGCGCGGTCACGACCTGACCGAACGCCTCAGCGACAATTTCCTGCGGCAGTGCAAGGCGCGCAAGCTGAAGGGCAGCGTACTCACTTTGGAGGGCAGCCCGTCGGAGGAATTGCGGGCCGCCGCCGATGCGTACGATGTCGTCGTCATCGGCCACGACAGCGATCTTCACGGCGAGGCCGACAACGGCCTGGCCGTAACCGTCGAAAAGATTCTGCACGAGAACCCTCGCCCGCTCATCATCACGCCAGCGGAGGTTCGCGAACCGTCGTCCATCGTCGTCGCCTATGACGGCAGCGTGCCGTCCGCCCGCAGCCTGCAGATCTTCACACTGCTGGGGCTCGCGAAAAACTGCGAGATTCATGTGGTCTCCGTCGCCACCAGCCAGGAAGTCGCCGATCGCAACGCGAAGCATGCCGGCGCCTATCTTGGGCTTTACGATATTGCCTTCAAGAGCCACGCAATCGTCTCCCATGCGAATCCCGCCGACGTAGTCATGGACGAAGCCAAGGCGCGCGGCGCCGCGCTGATCGTGATGGGGGCCTATGGCCACCGCGGCTGGAAAGAGGCGCTGCTCGGGTCGTTTACGAGCAGGTTGCTGGAAAACTGTCCCACGGCTCTTTTCATTCATCACTGACGCGCGGCATTTCGAGGCCCCCGACAACATCGGTGGCATCCATGAGCACCGGACGCTGCGCTCAGACCCGCGTACCGCCGTCCGCCATCAGCACCGACGCGGTAACGAAGGACGCCTCGTCGCAGGCCAGCCATAGGATCGGATACGCGACCTCCATGGGATCGGCCCAGCGTTGCTGGATGTTGTGGTTGGTTTTCTCCTCGCGCAGATCCTTCTCGCTCTTGCCCTCCTTGGCGAAGCGGCGGACATGAAACGGCGTCAGCGTCAGGCCTGGGCAAACCGCATTGACCCTGACGCCGCGGCCGACTTCCTCGAAGGCCAGCGTCTTTGTCATGGAAATGATGCCCGCCTTGGCGACGTCGTACTGCCCCATGCCCGACCGCGGGCAAAAAGCGTGCGCCGACGAAATGTTGACGATCGCGCCCTTCCCCGACTTCCGCAGCGCGGGCAAGGCCTCGCGCGCAAGATAGGCGTAGCTCAGCAGATTGACCGACAAGATCTTCTGCCACGTCTCCGCCCTGGCTTCGTCGAGCGGCTCGTAGGAACGCACCCCAGCGTTGTTGACCAGCACGTCGATGCGTCCGAATTTGGCGAGCGCCGCCGACACGATGGCCGCCGCCGCGCTCTCCTGGCCGACATCGCAGACAATGGGCAGCACCTCGGCACCGGCAACGCTGTCGCGGATATGATTGACGACAGCATCCAGCGCAGCCTGGTCGATATCGGCCAGCACCACCTTCGCGCCTTCGGCGGCGAACAGCCTGCCCGTTGCGGAACCGATGCCGCCGGCGCCGCCGGTGATGATCGCAACCTTGTCCTTCAGGCGCGCCATGTCGTTATCCTCTGCTTCGAAGCGATCGAGGCGCGGATGGTAGCCCGAATGAAGCGAAGCGCAACCGGGGAACGTCGATGTTGTCGGCCTCAACAATGCTTTGCGCGGATACATCCACTCAATGAGAGAGGAAGATCGGCAGCGGCGGTTGGGCAATCATGCTCTTGGTGGCGCCGCCTAAGATGAAATCCCGCACGCGCGAGTGCCCGTAGGCGCCCATTACGAGGAGGTCCGCGTTGCGCGACGCGATGCAAGACCTGAACACGTCGCCAATGCCGCGGCCTGCGGCATCGACAGTCTCCAGCACCACCTCCACGCCATGGCGCGCCAAATGCTTTGCCAGCTCCGCGCCGGATCGCTTGGTGTCGATGACTTTTTCGTTGGTGACCGTCACGATGACGACCTGGCGCGCCTTCTTCAGAATCGGAAGCGCGTCGGCGATGACCCTCGAGGCGGGCCGGCTGAAATCCCATGCGACGACGATCGTATCGAGCGAGAATGCGCGGGTGCCCTGCCGCGCCTGCGGGATCACCACTGTGGGATGGCCAGAGCCAAAAATGATCGACTCGGCATACCACTGATCGAAATACTCGCCTACGGGCACCGGCACGATGGTGAGATCCCTGAGCCGCGCATATTCGACGAGTACGCCGGGCACCTCGGACGCCAGGCAATGCTCCAGTATCCGTTCCTGGAATACGCCGCGCTTCTCGGCCGCGGCCTGGAACGCCGTCAGAAGCGCTTCCGCGTTGTCTGAACTCCTCTTGCTTTCGGCCGCTGCCATCGCAGGAATGTCGAGCAGCACGTCAGCCAGCAGACTGCCGGGGGCGCGGACTTTGACGCCGCAGGTTATGGCTGACAGCTTGGCCCCGAGCGCATCCGCAAGATCGATGGCGTCGTCGATCGCCGTGACCGGGGTGGGTTCAGGATAGGATGTCAGCGTCAGAAGGATATCCTTGAACGCCATGATCGTCTCCTTGTTGTCGGACGCGGCGCAGGTACGCTCGCCGCCAGGCACGATGATAGATTACGTGAGCCATCAAGACAGAGCCTGCGTTGATTTGCCTCAAAGGGAGCGCCGTCCGCTCCGCGATACTGAGACGCGTTGACGAAGCTCGAAAATCGCGTCAGCACGACGTTTCGGTGCGTCTCCGGAGCAAATCATCGATACTTCACCGGGACGAATGCTTGCCGATCATGCAGCAGGACGACGCGATGACTGTCGAAGATGATCCGGCGCAGCCGAAGGTCGCTCTGCGGCGATCGCTCACGATTGGGCCGCTTCTCTTTTACGGCCTCGCCATCATCGTCGGCGCGGGAATCTATGTTGCCATCGCATCAGTGATTGACCGGGCCGGGCCGGCGGCGCCGCTGTCGTTCCTGCTCGCGGGCATTGCCGCGGCCATGACCGGCTTGTGCTATGCGGAGCTGGCCAGCCGTTTTCCGGAGGCTTCAGGTGCCGTGGCCTATGTCAAGCAGGGCTTCGGTTCCGACCGCGCGGCACAGTTGACCGGGTTTGCCTTGACGCTTGCCGTCGCCATCGCCGCCGCCTCGATCGCAAGCGGCGCCGTCCACTATCTGTCTCTGCTCATCGGCCTGCCGCCTGCCGCCCTGATCGCGCTGCTGGTCGCAACCTTCACGCTGCTCGCGATGGCCGGGGTGCGCGAAAGCGTCGGTTTTGCTGCGATCATCGGCGCCGTCGAAATCCTGGGTCTCGTCGTTGCCGCCGGCGCTGGCTTCCTTGCCGCACCCGCCTTTGATGTTGGCGCAATGCTGCCCGCAAGCTTCACCGCATGGCAGAGCGTCCTCGCCGGCGCCTTTATCGCGTTCTTCGCCTTTATCGGCTTTGAAAGCCTGGCCAATATGGCGGAGGAGGCTAAAGATCCGCGTCGTACCGTGCCCTATAGCATCATCGGCGCGGTGCTGGTCAGCACGCTGCTTTACGTGCTGGTCGCTGCGGCCCTGGTGTTCGCGGGCCGAACAGGCCAGAGCCCGTTGATCGACCTGTTCGAGGGCTCATACGCGACCCTGTTCGCCGCCGTCGGCGCACTCGCCATTGCCAACGGAGTCCTGGTCGAGATCATGATGCTCGCGCGTTTGTTCTACGGCATGGCACGACGGGGGCAGCTTCCGGCCATGCTCGGCCGTGTCCATCCGCGGACCCGAACACCGATCGAGGCGACCGCCCTCGCCGGCGGCCTCGTGCTCGCCACGGCGTTGCTGATTCCATTCGACAAGCTGCTGGCCGTCGCCAACACTCTGACGCTGGGCATTTTCGCGGTCGTCGATCTCGCGCTGTGGCGCATCCAGCGGCGCCAGCCGGCTGGCGAAGGCTGCTTCGCGGTGCCGCATTGGGTGCCGCCAGCGGCCGCAGCGCTTGCCGTCGGACTGATCGTGGCAGAGGCTGTCTCATGACAGCCGCGCTAGGTGAGGCGCGGACACCTGCCTTGCATAATTCCATCTGCTCCTGATGATGCGTCGTAATCGAGAATTCGATGGGATCGGCAGGCGGAGGAGCAGACCGGATGCCCGACAAGCCTTCGAAAAAGCGCGCGTCAGCGGGAACGACGGAACCCGTCCTGCTCTCGGGAGGCAACCCACAAATTTCCAAGGGCTATGGAGAGAAGCCGGTTAAGGCCTACCTCGCCGCGGTGCCGGGATGGAAGCGGACCGTCTGCCGGCGGATCGACAGGATCGTCAGCGATTTGGTGCCGGGCGTGAAGAAGGCGATCAAATGGAACTCGCCTTTTTACGGCGTGGAAGAGGACCACTACTTTCTCAGCTTCCACTGCTTCGAGCGCTACGTGAAGATCACCTTCTTCCAGGGCGACCTGCTCGACCCAAAGCCGCCCGGAACCTCCAGGCATCCGCGTGTCCGCTACCTCGATGTCCGCGAGAAAGACGAACTCGGCGACCAGTTCACTGACTGGGTGAAACAGGCAAGCAGGCTTCCCGGCGAGAAGATGTAAAGGTTCTGTCCGGCCACTCTCCTGCTTGTCCCAGCGGGCGATCGTATGGGTACGCCGCCAAGACGCACGTCGCGGCGGCGAAACAAGGCGCTACGTGGAATAGAACGACGCCAATTTAGTCCGGCGGCGCGGTCTCGAACGGCATGATGTCGACGCCGTCGCCGGGAAAGATCGAAAAGTGCGGATGGTTTTCGAACAGCTTGGCCGCGGCCTCGATGCTTTCCGCCTCGACGACGACATAGCCGCAGATATCGTTCTGCGCCTTGGCGATACCGTCCCTGCTCACGCGCACGGTCTTGCCGACCATGCCGCCCTTGTCGGCAAACGACGCGGCGTTCGCCTTCTCCCACGCCACCCATTGCGGCAGGCCGGCGGCGTCGATGGCCTCCTGCTCGGCTTTCGGCATCGCGCGAAAGCGCACGAGGTTTTCGGGTTTCATGGTGTAGACGGCGAGGAAGCGGGGCATTCCAGCCTACCTGCTAGGTTTCCCAGTACTAAGTCTTAGGCGCAATAATTACCCGAACCTTGATCCCGCCCGGGTGATTTTCGAGATCGCGCTCAATCCCAGTCGGATTGCCAATGCGTCCTTCCGGATCATAGACGAAGCAGACCAGCGTATCGCAATCCGGATGTTGGTCGTAACGGCACGATCTATTATCAACTGTTCGCCGAGATCGCCTGCCTTCATGGAAGCGCGCGTTTTCTTGATTTCGACAACGATACGCTCTGCCTTTAGCAGAAAATCGACACGCGACGACCTGCCTCCGTAACTGGGAGTCCACTCTTCAGGTCGAATATCGTCGAAGTGCAAGCGCAGGAATGCGCGAAAGAGATCCTGCACCTCGTATTCGTCATTAATCTCGAGAGTCGCGCGACCATTGTGGCGAGCCTGGAGGGCCCGCGCCGCGGCATGGAAGCGCAGACACAATTGGTCAGGCGCGCCAGCTTCAGCATAGGAGTTCTCGGGAGCATACTCACGAATTTCATCGACCATCGAAGCGATAATGGCGTCAGCAGTAGCAAGCGCCCGCTCATAAGCCTTTTGGAATTCATAATCCGGTGTACTCGAGCTCCAGAATGAAAGGCTGTAGCTGATGTCCTTGAAGTCATCAATGTTATGGCTAGCGGGCAAAAAACCCGCTCGATGGCGACCTCTGTGTCGCGCTGCCATTTTAGGAATTCCGGACTTCCTCGCCGCTTATCACGAAGCGCTTGTGCCGCCTGTCGTTGCCGCTCAAGAATTTCGATTGCGCACACCGCCTGCATAAATTTCTCTCGCTCCCCCAACCCGGCCACCGAGCAATCAAATTTGACTCACTCCCACTCGATGGTTCTAAACCACGCTAGAACATTGATCTTGCTTGGTTTTTTCCTGATTGATGCTTGGGAAGCCGACGCTCGGGCCGTCAAAAAGTTACGGTGTTGATTTTAAGAGGAAAATCGCCTGAAAATCCCGTCGACAATGATAGTTTGGATCAACGGACCTTTCGGCGCCGGAAAGACGACGCTCGCTGAGCGGCTGCGCGATCGGCATTCCAAATCGCTGATCTTTGACCCCGAGGAAATCGGGTTCGTGGTGAAAGAAACGGTCCCCATGCCAGCGAGCGGAGACTATCAGGATCTCCCCTTGTGGAGGGGACTTACGATCGCCGCGGTCAGGGAGATTCGAAGGAATTACTCGCAGGACATCATCATCCCAATGACGCTCGTGCACCCGGACTATCTGACTGAGATACTCGACGGGGTAAGGCGTATCGACGATCAGCTGCTGCACATCTTTCTGACGCTCAACGAGGACCTATTGCGTCACCGGATCGCGAACCAGACCATTCATCCTGACCCGAATCGAAATGCGGAGATTCGAGAGTGGCGATTAGCGAATGTCGCCCAATGCTTGGCCGCAAAGGAACGGCTTCCATGCACAACCCTTGTTCTCGATAGTGGTGCACACACCACCGATGAACTCGCAGCGATGGTGCTCGACAGACTCGATGGGCGCACCTGATCGCCTTCGACGCCTGTGACGTGCCACTGAGTTTTTCCTCCAGTTGAGATTAGAGTCCGACCTTGATTGAAGGACGGACAGATGAAGCGGAAGCGGTTCACGGAAGAGCAGATCATTGCGGTGCTGCGGGAGCATGAGGCCGGTGCGAAGGCGGATGATCTGGCCCGCAAGCATGGGATCAGCGAGGCGACGCTGTATAATTGGAAGGCGAAGTATGGCGGGATGGACGCGTCCGACGCCAAGCGCCTGAAGGCCCTGGAAAACGAGAACACGAAGCTAAAGAAGCTGCTGGCGGACCAGATGCTGGAAGCCTCAGCCCTTCGCGAGCTTCTAGCAAAAAAATGGTAAGGCCCGCCGTGAAGCGCGAAGCCGTCGCGCATCTGCAGGCCGTCATGGGCCTGTCGGAACGGCGGGCCTGTTCCATCGTCGGAGCGGACCGGAAGATGGTGCGCTCCTGATTGCGCCCGCCGCCTTCTTCGGGTGGCTTGTCGGAGCCATCTCGCGGCCGGACGCTCTTCATTGACGCCCAGGCCTCGATCAGGGTGCCGTCGACCGAGAAGTGATCGCTCGACAAGAGCTGCTTCACTTTCGGCTGCGCCAGCACCGCCGCCAGGAACTTCGCGGCGATGTCACCTTCCAGCAGCCGGTCGCGGTTCTTGGAAAACGTCGAGTGGTCCCAGGCGGGATCGTCCACGCCGATCCCGACGAACCAGCGGAACAAAAGATCGTATTCCAGCCGCTCCATCAGAAGCCGCTCCGAACGGATCGAGTAGAACGCCTGCAGCAGCTCAGCCATTCCCATTTCGGGTTCGTGCGGCAGTTGCCTTCGTTACCGCGAGCTTTGTACGGGCGCCAAGCTTGCCTTACCCTGAAAAAAGTACCGTCACGATCCTCAGTTCTTGTGACGGTACTTTCTGAAACGGCCGTGATCAATATGAGCGAGCACCGTCAATCGTGACGGTACTTGTGATTGCTACCCACCGATAGGTCTCGATAGATAGCGGATTTTTAATCAGAGTGTTAAGGGAAATTCTGGCGCATTATCGGCGGTGTTCGGATGGGCCTGAATCACTCCCACTCAATCGTTCCCGGCGGCTTGCTCGTCACGTCATAAACAACCCGGTTGACGCCCTTCACCTCGTTGATGATGCGCGTCGCCACCATGCCGAGGAATTTCATGTCGAAGGGATAGAAGTCGGCGGTCATGCCGTCGACCGAGGTCACTGCGCGCAGGCCGACGACATATTCATAGGTGCGGCCATCGCCCATCACGCCGACGGTCTTCACCGGCAGCAGCACGGCGAAGGCCTGCCAGATGTCGTCGTACAAACCGCAGCGGCGAATTTCCTCGATATAGATTTCGTCCGCGAGCCGCAGGATATCGAGCTTGTCCCTGGTGATGGCGCCGGGCACGCGGATCGCCAGCCCCGGCCCCGGGAACGGATGACGGCCCACGAACGAGTCCGGCAGGCCGAGCTCGCGGCCGAGCGCCCTCACCTCGTCCTTGAACAGTTCACGCAGCGGCTCGACGAGCTTCATGTTCATGCGCTCGGGCAGCCCGCCGACATTGTGATGCGACTTGATGGTCACCGACGGCCCGCCGGTGAACGACACGCTTTCGATCACATCGGGATAGAGCGTGCCCTGCGCCAGGAAATCCGCGCCACCGACTTTTTTCGCCTCGGCCTCGAACACGTCGATGAACAGTTTGCCGATGGTCTTGCGCTTGACTTCCGGATCGTCGACGCCCTCGAGCGCCGTGAGGAAGGTGTCGGAGGCGTCCACATGCACCAGCGGAATGTTATAGCTGTCGCGGAACATCGTGACGACCTTCTTGGCTTCCGCGAGGCGCATCAGGCCGTGATCGACCAGCACGCAGGTGAGCTGGTCGCCGATCGCCTCGTGCAGCAGCACCGCGGCCACCGCGGAATCGACGCCACCGGACAGGCCGCATATGACGCGGCCCTTGCCGACCTGGGCGCGGATCTTCTCGATCGCCTCTTCCTTGAAGGCGCGCATGGTCCAGTCGCCGGTGAGGCCCGCGATCTTGCGCACGAAGTTGCGCAGCAGCGCCGCGCCGTGCGGCGTGTGCACCACTTCGGGGTGGAATTGCATGGCGTAGAATTTGCGCGCGTCGTCGCCGATGATCGAGATCGGCGAGCCCGGCGCCTTGCCGAGAACGCGGAAGCCTTCCGGCAGTTGCGTGACGCGGTCGCCGTGGCTCATCCAGACCGGATACTTCTCGCCCTTGACCCACACGCCTTCGAAGAACGGGGAGTCGGCGGTGATCTCGACCTCGGCGCGGCCGAATTCGCGGTGGTGGCCGGCCTCGACCTTGCCGCCGAGCTGCTGGGCCATTGCCTGCTCGCCGTAGCAGATGCCCAGCACCGGCACGCCGGCGTCGTAGATCGACTTCGGCGCCAGCGGCGCGTTGGCATCGAGCACCGAGGCGGGGCCGCCGGACAGGATCACGGCCTTGGGCCGCATGGTGCGGAAG
>JAEZEY010000053.1 GCA_023432845.1 Pseudomonadota bacterium | reverse complement strand
CTTCCGCACCCCGGATTTTATCGTCGAGGCAGCGGTGAAGGCGCTGCGCGACGGCCACCACGGCTATACCGCCGCGACCGGTATTCCCCAGTTGCGAGAGGCCGTCGCGGCCGACCTGCACAAGCGGTTCAAGGTCGAGGTCTCGCCCGACAGCGTCATGATCATGCCCGGCGGCAAGCCGACCATGTTCATGTCGATCCTGATGTTCGGCGAACCCGGCGCCGAGATCATGTATCCGGACCCCGGCTTTCCGATCTATCGCTCGATGATCGAGTTCACCGGCGCGACCCCGGTCCCGGTGCCGATCCGCGAGGAGAACGGCTTTGCCTTCTCCGCGGAAGAAACCCTCAAGCTGATCACGCCGAAGACCCGCCTCATCATCGCCAACTCGCCGGCCAATCCGACCGGCGGCGTCACGCCCAAGGCCGAGGTCGACAAGCTGGTTGCCGGCCTCGCCAGGTGGCCGGATGTCGCCATCATGTCTGACGAGATTTACGACCACATGACCTATGACGGCGAAGAGCATGTCTGTCTGTTGTCGTATCCGGAGATCCGCGATCGTCTCATCCTGCTCAATGGCTGGTCGAAGACCTATGCGATGACCGGCTGGCGTCTCGGTTACGCGGTGTGGCCGGGCAAGCTGTACGATCTGGCGCGCAAGCTCGCAGTCAATCTGCATTCCTGCGTCAACGCTTCGGCGCAATATGCCGGTCTCGCCGCGCTCACCGGCCCGCAGGACGAAGTGCACAAGATGATTGCTGAATTCGACCGTCGCCGGAAAGTGGTTGTCGAAGGTCTCAACAAATTGCCCGGCGTGTCGTGCCGCACGCCGAAGGGCGCGTTCTATGCTTTCCCGAATGTCAAAGCGACCGGATGGAAGGCCAAGGCGCTGGCGTCGTCGTTGCTGGAAGAGGCCGGCGTGGCCATCATCGGCGGGCCGGATTTCGGCATTCTCGGCGAAGGCTATGTGCGGCTGTCCTACGCCAACTCGACCGAGAACATACTCAAGGCGCTCGACCGTATGGGCGACTTCCTGTCGACCAGGACGGCGGCCTAGCCAAGGCGGAGCCGTCACGTTCGTGATGGCAGTGCTCAGCGCAGGGCGAAGCGGAAGCCGACGAGGACGATCGCGAGGCCGATCAGCTGGGCGATGCTCGGCACGATGCCCAACGCGAAAAAGCCGATGATCAGCGAAAAGCCTGGAACCAGCGCCGGGAAGGTCGAGGCGCGCCCGGCGCCGAGAAGCGCGACCGCCCGAGCAAACAGGAAGATAGGCAATACGCCCGCGATCAACCCTTGCACGACGATTTGCAGGATCGTCTCGCCCCAGCCGAACCGCAACAGGTTCCCTGTGCCGAAGAGTCCGAAATAGATCGGCGCGTAGACCATCACCGACATCAATCCCACGGCTGCGGCCACGCGCATTCCCGCGACCTGCCATTGCCGCAACAGAATGCCGAACATCGCCCAAAGAGCGCCTGCCGTTGCGAACAGCAGATCGCCGCCGACACCATGCGTGCCGATTGTCGCGACCGACTCGATGCCGAAGACGACCAGGCCGATGGTGATTGTCAGGGCGCCGGCGAAACGGGACGCGGACAGCCGCTCCTTGAGGAGGAGTGCGGCCAGCAGCATGCCGGCCAGCGCGGCCGTGGCCGGCTGGATGGTTGTGCCATGACCGAAGGGCACGAGAATAAAACCGGTATAGGCGACCAGGGCCTGGGTCGGCCCCGACAGGGCCGCGAGGATGAAACCGCGCCACCAGCCGATGCCGCCGAGATTGGCGGCCCCATAATGGACGACCAACGGAATAAGCAGAAGTCCTGTCCAGACGTAACGATGCACGGCCAGATCGGCCGGTGAGAAGCCGATCGAGACGCCGTGTTTCGCCACCGCGAACCCGGCGGCCCAGGCGAGTGCTGCGCCAACGCCGCAGAGCACGCCTATAAGGAGGCCGGGCGTTCCACTCGGCGAAATTCCGAATTTAGGCGGATTGACCTGCAACGGCGGCATCCAGTTTTTTGTGGCGCAGGGCCATGCGCCGTGCGAGGTGATGTCCGCCCGGCACATAATCTAGGATCGCCGGGTAAGTCCAACGATCAAAAACACATCGCACATACGCCAAGGACGGATAGCTCATGGCTAAAGCACGCAAAGTCATCATCACCTGCGCCGTTACGGGTGGCATCCACACGCCGTCGATGTCGCCCCACCTTCCGGTCACCGCGCAGGAAATCGCGGACGCAGCCATTGGCGCGGCCGAAGCCGGCGCGGCCGTGGTGCATCTGCATGCCCGCAATCCGCAGGACGGCCGTCCGGATCAGTCGCCCGAACTCTTTTCGCCGTTCCTCAAGGTCATCAAGCAGCGCTCGGATGTCGTCCTGAACCTGACCACCGGCGGCGCGCCGACCATGACGGTGGAAGAACGCCTGCGCCCGGCAGCGACCTTCAAGCCGGAAGTCGCGTCGCTCAACATGGGCACGATGAACTTCGGCCTTTATCCGATGATCGAGCGGTTCAAGGGCAAGTTCAAATACGACTGGGAAGAGCCCTATCTCGAGGGAACGCGCAAGGGCATGTTCAAGAACACGCTCGCCGATATCGAGATGATCCTGACGACCTGCTCCGAGAACAATACGCGCTTCGAGGTCGAATGCTATGACATCAGCCATCTTTATACGCTGAAGCACTTCCTCGACCGCGGCGTGATTAAGGCGCCGCTGTTCATCCAGTCGGTGTTCGGCATTCTCGGCGGCATCGGGACGCATCCGGAAGACGTCATCATGATGAAGCGCACCGCCGACCGGCTATTCGGCGACCAGTACCATTGGTCTGTCCTGGGCGCCGGCGCTGCACAAATGCGCATTGCAGCGATGGCGGCGTCGATGGGCGGCAATGTGCGCGTGGGTCTGGAGGACTCGTTGTGGATCGGCCCCGGCAAGCTTGCCGAGTCCAACGCGCAGCAGGTCAAGAAGGTGCGTCAGATTCTCGAAGGCCTCGGTCTCGAGATCGCGACACCCGACGACGCGCGCGAGATACTTTCGCTCAAGGGCGGCGACAAGGTCGCGTTCTGATGCGCGCGGCTGGGCGCCGGTCGCCAAGCCGCACCACGTCCTGGCAGCCGGTGGCTATGGCCGATCGGCTGTCGCGCTTCATGATGGTCCTGGCCGCGGCCCTGACCTTCGTGCTGGCGATCGTGCTCCTTGCCGATGTCGTAAACCGCGCTGCGCTCGGCCGTCCGGTGGGCGGCGCGAATGACATTGTCGGCAATATCATCGTGATGATCGTGTTCCTGCAGGCCGGCTACGCGGTGCGTTGCCGGTCCATGCAGCGCACCGATTTTCTGCTCGGCCTGATGCCGTGGCCGGCGCGCCGCATCGCCCTCGCGTCCGGCTACGCGCTCGGCGCGCTGTTGTTCGCGACGATCGCCGCCGCCAATTGGCAGCCGGCACTCATGACATTCGGCGGTAGCGACGGTGTAGCGGCATGGATCGCCCATTTCGTGATCCTCGCCGGCGCGGCGCTGGCCTGCGTCAACTACGGATTGCTGGCGATCCTCGACCTGACCGGATCCGAGCCGACGCTTGACAGCGAGCTTGCCGAATTGCGAAGGCTGAAACCATGAACATGGTCTTCCGGCAGACGGCGGCGTGATCGGAGTCGGTATAGCGAGCGCGATGTTCCTCGCGTTGGCGGTGCTGATTGCCTTCGGCGCACCGGTTGCCGTCGCGCTCGGTATCGTCAGCCTTGCTGCGATCTATAGTTTCACCGGCTCTTGGCTGGAGGTTTCGCGGCTGATCGCGGCAACCGCCTATGACGGCCTCCGTGCCGATATCATCATCGCCATTCCATTGTTGATGCTGATGGGTGAGTTGATCGCCCGGTCCGGCGCCGTGACCGATGTATTCCGGGCTGCGAGCCGCGCGCTGAGGGACGTGTCGGGCGGGCCAGCGCTAGCCGCGAGTGTCGGCAATGCACTCTCTGCCTTCGTCGCTGGTAGCTCGACTGCGGGCGCGGCCGGGGTTACCCGCGTCACCTACGGTGGGCTGCGTCGTCGCGGTGATGACCGCGCGACTTCGCTCGGAACCCTTGCAAGCGCTTCGGTGCTCGGCATGATGCTGCCTCCGAGCGTGCTGATGGTCGCCTGGGGCATCCTCACGCGTCAGCCGGTTGGCGCGATCTTTCTCGCCATGCTGGTCCCGGTCCTGCTTGTTGTCATTGCCTTCGCCGTGTCGGTTCTCGCCGTCGGCATAAAGCCGGCCAAGGCGCCGAGCACGCATCAGGAACCACTGGCGCCGCCGCCGCGCGTCTGGATAAGCCTAATCGGCATTGCACTGGCTTTCGCTGTCATTTTAGTCGGCGTCGGTGCGCGCCTGCTGAGCGTGGCCGAGGCCGCGAGCCTTGGCGCTGCCATCGGCCTTGCAATGGCTCTCAGCAAGGGCATGCGCCCCGCCACGATTGTCGAGGCGATCCTAGCGGTCGGGCGTGCATCCGCGCCGATCCTGCTGCTGATCTTTGCCGGTCTGCTCTATGCCCAGGCGCTTGCGGTGACGGGTGCGGGGGCCGCTGTTGTGGGCGCTTTCGGCGCGTTCGGCGCCGTCGGTGCGCTCGCCGCCATGATCGCGATCTGGCTGGTGCTGGTGACCGTCCTCGACGCGCTGTCGACGGTGGCGCTTACCGCGGCGCTGTTCGTCCCGGCTGCCTCGACAGTGGGCATCGATCCATTGGCCCTCGCCGTGATCGGCATTCTCGTCCTGGAGGGCGGCCTGCTGCTGCCGCCGCTCGGGCTATTGGTGTTCACCACCCGGGCCGCCGCCGGGGAAGAGCGCGTCCCGGTGTTCGACATCTTCAGGCACGTCCTGCCCATGGTGACGATTCTGATCGCCGCCACCCTGATGATCGCCATCGTCCCCAAAGTCGCCATCTGGCTGCCCAATCTGGTAGATTGATTTCGTCGGTGCCAGCGACAAATTGTGCGCCGGGTTGACGCGCGGCAACTGGCGCGCTTGATGGATTCGCCAACAGGAACGCCTTGATGCACCACCACATGCCGCTGATTTCGACCCTCGTTGTGGGTCTCGTGGTGGCTTTTGCCTTGGGGGCTCTGGCACAGCGGCTGCGGATTTCTCCTCTTGTTGGCTATCTGCTGGCCGGCGTGGCGATCGGGCCGGCGACGCCCGGTTTTGTCGCAGACATTGATCTCGCCAACCAGCTCGCGGAAATCGGCGTCATCCTGCTGATGTTCGGCGTCGGCCTGCATTTCTCACTCAAGGATCTCCTGTCCGTCAGGGCCATTGCCATCCCTGGCGCGGTGGCCCAGATCACGGTGGCGACCCTGCTCGGCATGGGGCTCGCCGCGGCCATGGGCTGGGACATCGCTGCCGGCCTGGTGTTCGGTTTTGCGCTGTCGGTCGCCTCGACCGTGGTGCTGCTGCGGGCCTTGCAGGAGCGTCGCCTGATCGAAACCGAGCGTGGCCGTATCGCAGTTGGCTGGCTGATCGTCGAGGATCTGGCCACAGTGATGGCGCTGGTGATGCTGCCGGCACTGGCGCCGGTGCTCAAAGGCGAGTTGCAGAATGGAGCCGACATGATGTCGCTCCTGATGCCGATCGGCCTGACCTTGGCGAAGGTCACCGCCTTCCTCGCCGTGATGCTGCTGATCGGCCGGCGGGTGATCCCCTGGATCCTCCATTACATCGCTCATACCGGCTCGCGCGAACTGTTCAGGCTCTCGGTACTCGCGATCGCACTCGGCTGCGCCTTCGCGGCGGCGACCCTGTTCGATGTGTCCTTCGCCCTCGGTGCCTTTTTCGCCGGCATGATGATGGCCGAGTCCGAACTCAGCCAGCGCGCCGCGCAGGAGACGCTGCCGTTGCGCGACGCCTTCGCCGTGCTGTTCTTCGTCTCGGTCGGCATGCTGTTCGACCCGATGATCCTGTTGCAGCATCCGTTGCCGGTGCTCGCTACCTTGCTGATCATCATGTTTGGTAAGTCGGTGGCCTCCTTCGCGATTGTACGGATGTTCAGGTACTCGACCACGACGGCGCTGACAATTTCGGCGAGTCTTGCGCAGATCGGCGAATTCTCCTTCATTCTGATCGGCCTCGGCGTTGCGCTTGGCCTGCTGCCCGAGCAGGGCCGCGCCTTCATCCTCGCTGGCGCCATTCTGTCGATCCTGCTCAATCCGCTCTGCTTTGCCGCGCTCGACCGTTGGCTGGCGCGAAAGGCGGTGCCGACGCCGACCGCCGATACGAAGCAGGCCGCGCCGGAAGCGGCCGAACCCATGCGCGAGCCCTTGCCTGTGACCAGGCTGACCGATCATGTCGTGCTCGTCGGCTGCGGCCGGGTCGGCCGCTTCTTCATGCTGAACGCCGGTGAGAAGGCAGCACCGCTGCTGGTCGTCGAGGAGAATACCGATATCGTCGATCGGCTGCGTCAGGAAGGCCGCGAGGTCATCGTCGGCAACGCAGCGGCCAAGGATGTGCTCGAGGCCTGCAATCTGACTGCGGCGCGCTGCTTGCTGGTGGCGGTACCGAACGCGTTCGAGGGTGGACAGATCATAGCCCAGGCCCGCGTCCTCAGACCGAGCCTGCCGATCGTGGCCCGGGCGCATTCGGAGGAAGAGGTCGAATACCTCCGCAAGCACGGCGCCACGTCCGTGATCATGGGCGAGCATGAGATCGCCCGGGCCATGGTCGGCCTCGTGCCGCAGCCGGCGTGAGTTCACGAATTCTTGCGAGGTTTAACGTTTATCATTAGCAAGCGAATATGTTTGTCTGCAGCCGGGTTGTTTCCGGCGCGTAAGACCGGCATTGCCGATCGACAGACAGGAGAATAATTCCGGACCCATGGCGGCGCTCGATAGCATCACGATTGCGATTTTGCTCGGCAGCCTTCTGGTGCTGACCGGCATCATGTCGAGCCTGCTGGCAATGCGATTCGGCGCGCCCTTGCTGCTCGTGTTCTTGGGCGTGGGCATGCTGGCTGGGGAAAGCGGCCCCGGCGGACTGAAGTTCAACGATGTCGGCGTGGCTTACACCGTAGGTTCGATCGCGCTGGCTTTGATCCTGTTCGACGGCGGTCTGCGCACGAAAATGGCGACCTTCCGCATGGTCATGGCGCCGGCGGGAATTCTCGCGACTCTGGGGGTCGTGCTGACGGCTGTGGTGACCGCACCGGCGGCGGTCTGGGCCCTCGGACTCACCTGGACGGAAGGGCTGCTCATCGGCGCAATCGTCGGGTCCACGGACGCCGCGGCGGTGTTTTTCCTGCTGCACGCTAAGGGCCTTCGGCTACGGCCGCGCGTAAGTGCAGCTCTCGAAGTCGAGTCGGCCACCAACGATCCAATCGCCATCTTCATGACCATCCTGCTGGTCGAGATTCTTCTGCTCGGTGGCCAGTCCGCGGCCAGCATGGCCGCACTGCTGACCAAACAGGTGGTCTTTGGTACCGCCATTGGCCTGGTTGGCGGCCGGGCCATCATTCTGGTTCTGAACAAACTGGATCTGCCCCAGGGTCTGCACGCTCCCTTTGTCGCCACGGGGGCCGTCGTGCTGTTCTCGCTCACCGCTGCATCCGGGGGCTCCGGCTTCCTCGCCGTTTATCTGGCGGGCCTCGTCGTAGGCAACCGCTTGACGCGCGCGCACAGCATGCTGGTCACGTTTCTCGACGCCGTGACCTGGCTGGCGCAGATCGCCATGTTCGTCCTGCTCGGGCTGCTGGCATGGCCCGAGCTACTATTGCAGCGCGCCGTGCCGGCCCTTTTGGTGGCTCTCGCCCTGACGCTGATCGCGCGTCCCGCCGCGGTATTCCTCTGTCTTGCGCCCTTCCGTTTTTCCGTGCCGGAGAAGCTCTTTGTCTCCTGGGTTGGACTGCGCGGATCGGTCGGCGTGTTTCTGGCCTCGATCCCGCTGCTTGTCGGCCTGCCGGCGGGACAAATTTATTTTGACGTGGCCTTCGTTATCGTCCTGTTTTCGCTGCTCGTGCAGGGCTGGACGATTCCGACCGCCGCGCGGCGCTTGGGAATCGCCCTGCCACGCAGCGATGTCACCGCACGCCGAGTCGAGCTAGATCTGCCGGGCCAGCTCAACCAGGAATTGATCGGCTATCCGGTCGTCCCCGGTACGCCTTATCTGCGGCGCGGCCTGATCCCGAAATGGGCGCGCCCAACGCTGGGCGTCCGGGACGAGCAGATTCTCGCTCCGGCCGACGCCGAACCGGTACGCGAGGGCGATTACATCTACCTGCTGGCGCCGCCGGAAAAGGCGCAGGCACTAGACCGCTTTTTCGTTGAGACGCCGCCGCCGGCCAAGCCGGACGCGGCGCTGCTCGGCGACTTCTTCGTGCCCGGTGACGCCACGCTTGGCGCGCTGGCGGATATCTACGGGCTGCAGGTCGCCGGCGACCATGCCGAACTCAGCCTTGCTGATTTCTTCACCGAGCAGCTCGGCCGCCCGGCCAAGTCCGGTGACATCGTCGCGCTCGGCACGATCGCGCTGCTCGCGCACAAGGTTGAAAGCGGCAAGGTGTCGACCGTCGGTCTGCGGCTTGACGAGCCGGAGGAGGCCGCCAAGGTCAGGGGCAGCGCCAAGGCGTTGCTACAGAAGGTACGGAAGAAGCTTGGTCGCTGATCAGCCTTGAGAGACGATTAGTTCTGGCGGCGGGACAGCAACGGCGTGTGCTGGATCATCCACGCACCGCCGAACAGCACCGCGGTCCAGAACAGATCGCCGGCGAGGCTGTTCTGGAAGAAGGGCAGCGCCAGCACATAGCACTGCGTCAGGCCGGCGAGGTCATGGCTGTACATGCCGCTGAAGGCCCAGACCGCAAAGTTCGACAGCACGAAGAAAGCGATCGAGCAGCCGACCATCGTGATCGCGGTCGGCAGCGCGCCGCTCCACTTGCGCGTCGCCATGCCGGCGAAAGCGGGCAGGGTGATCGCGGCGTAGGTGACGAGCGAGATGCGCCAGTCGTCGCCGGAGAGCACCAGACCAGACAGCGCCATGGCGGCGAGCGGCACTACCGGCGCCAGCACCGGATTGCGCAGCATGCGGCCGGCGAACAGCGCGCTCGCCGCGACCGGCATGAAGCCCCAGGCATGCGGCAACAGCCGCGCCAGCGCCACGAAGGCGACGAGGAAGGCGATCAACGCCAGGTCGGCCAGCAGGGCGGAGCGGTTCTCGGTCGTGTGCATCGCATTGAATCCCGTTTGTGCGTCGCAGTCGTCTTAGCACGGCCGGGCGGGCCGAATCCATCGGCGAAAGCCTCGGCAAACGGCCTTTTCAGGGGGCCGTCACGGCCCATTCGGCGACGATGCCGGCGAGGGCGTCGAGGCCATCGGTCAGGGCGGCCGGGCCGGGCTGCAGGATCACGGTCGATTTGACCTCGCGCAGCCAGCCGCTGGCGACAGCCGGGATGGTATCGAATCCCGGCCGCGCCGCGACCCTGGAGGGCACGAATTTCTTGCCGCACCACGAGCCGATGATGATATCTGGCATTGCCGCGATCACCGCCTCGGGTGAGACGATTCGATCCTTGGCATTTTTACGCTTCGACAGGTCCGGAAAGATATCGATGCCACCGGCGGCCTCGACCAGTTCGGACACCCAGCCGAGGCCGGAGATCATCGGCTCATCCCATTCCTCGAAATAGACGCGCGGCCGGCGCGGCAACTTGGAGGATTGCGCCCGCACATCGTCGAGGCGGGTCGCGAGCCTGTTGGCGAGCGCGTCGGCTTTGCCGGATTGACCAACCAGCGCGCCGACGGTGCGGATCATGGCGAAGATGCCGGCGACGTCTCGCTGGTTGAAGGCATGCACCGCGACATTGTTGCGGATCAGCTCGGCGACGATGTCGGCCTGCAAATCGGAGAAGGTCAGAACCAAGTCCGGCTCAAGCGCCAGGATCTTCGGCACGTCGGCGGAAATGAAAGCCGCAACGCGCGGCTTCTCCTTGCGCACCTGCGGTGGCCGCACCGCATAGCCGGACACGCCGACGATGCGCGCGTCCTCGCCGAGCAGGTACCGCGTCTCGCCGGGCGCTTCGGTGAGGCAGACGATGCGGGAGGGTGGGAACATGGGGCCACTGTAGCGCATGGCGCTGCGTCGTACTCGCTTCCCCTCTCCCCTTGTGGGAG
>JAEZEY010000040.1 GCA_023432845.1 Pseudomonadota bacterium | reverse complement strand
CCTCCTTGGCGTCAGGAGCGACCGAGTCCTCGAGGTCGAGAATGACGCCGTCAGCGGGCAGGGTTTTCGCTTTCTCCAGCGCACGGGCATTGGAGCCAGGCATATAGAGCACGCTGCGGCGCGGGCGGATGGTCATGGTCGCTCCCAAATGGATTGTCTGTCGCTGGCGATATTAGCGGAAATCGCGCGCACATCAGCCCAACTTTGATCCAATGCAGCAGGCGGCTAGGCTGCGAGCGAAATGCTTGAGGCAATCAAGACAAGCAACGAGATCTGGCTGGCCGGCGTCGATGGCTGCCCCGGCGGCTGGCTGGCGGTATTCGCCCGGCCGGACGGCGCCATCCTGCCGCCACGCGTGGTGAAGCGGTTTGCCGACATCGCTTTCAGCGACGAGCGGCCGGCCGTCATCGCCGTGGACATGCCCATCGGGCTGCCCGAGCGCAGCCCGGCGGGCGGACGGCTGGCCGAGCGCGAGGTGCGGGCGCTGCTCGGCGATCGCCGATCGAGCGTGTTCCGCATTCCGTCGCGCCCCGCAGTCGAGGCCAGCATGGCGGCCGAGCCGGCCGACGCGCGCGAACGCTTCTTCGCCGCCTGTGCCATTGCGCGCGAAACGACGGAGGACCGCAAGGGCTTTGCCAAGCAGGGATTCTATATTCTCGACAAGGTGGCCGAGGTCGATGTCTTCCTGCGCGCGCATGAGAATTATGTGGGCTGCGTGTTCGAAACCCATCCTGAGCTCGCCTTCGTAATGATGAACGGCGGCGTACCGCTTGCACTGCCGAAGAAGGTGAAGAGCCGCGTGTATCCGCCGGGGCTGGTTCTGCGCCGCAATCTGCTGGTGCGCGCCGGTATAGACGCGGCCATCGCCGCCATGAATGCGCCGAAGGGCGCAGCCGACGACGATCTGATCGACGCGCTCGCCTGTCTTGTCACCGCGCGACGCCTGTTTCGCGGCGTGGCGCGGTCCTATCCCCACGAGCCGCCGCGCGATGGGTACGGTCTGCCGATGGCGATCTGGGCTTAGCGCGCGCCTACCGAATACCGGCCCGGGTACTGCGGCTGGCGGTCCGTGGTCTCGCCAGGCGCGATAATTTTGTAGAGTTGGAAGCGGTCACCGTCGGCGACCAGCTTGAGATGCGACGGATAGGGATTGGGCGCGTCGTCTTCCGTGAACAGCACGTAGAGATAATCGAACTTGGTCCAGTTCAGCCAGAACGCCGGTGTACCCGGCTGCGGTTGCTCCGCGGCGACGATGAGCTGCGCCACAGACGGCGGCGTGCCGTCGTGGATGTCGGCATAGTCCTCGTAGGCCGGCTTCACATGCACAATCTGCTTGCCCGGCACCGTGAACAAGGTCGTGACCAGAGCCGAGCGCTCAATGGTCGCCATGCAGGCGGCATGCACCAGACCAAGATCGCGCACATCGTCGCCCATCGACCGGTCGGAATAGGAGACGAAGACTTTGGAGCCCGGCGCGATGCGCTTCACGGACGCACGGAGTTGGCTCGTGGTGTCGGAGAGCTGTGTCCAGTTGTAGTCGATCTCGATCAGGCGGGCGGCGGTCAGCACGATCAGCACGATCATGAAACCGCGACGCACCAGACGCCGGCGCAATTCGAGATCGCCGCAGGCGAAAATCATGAAGGCGACACCGACCGGGACGCGCTGGTCGGTCATGTAGGTGTCGAACATCACCCGCGGCAGCGCGAGATAAATCACGCCGCCGACCAGCAACAGCACATAGACCAGCGGATGGAACCGCAGCACGCGGTGACGTACAGCCCAGGCGATCGATACACCGAGCACGGTGACGATCAGGAAAGCGGCGATGTCCGAATAGTTGGCGATGGTATATATCAGGCCGTCGATCTTGCCGCGCTGCTCCCAGTAGACATTGCCGGCCAGCCCCAAGGTCGGGCTCGCCCATAGCAGCGGCGCAGCCACTAGGAACGGCAAACCGCCGCAGACGAATTCGGCAATGCGCGCCGGCCAACCTTTATCGCGAGAAGTCTCGCCGCGCCGCTCCCACAGCCGCAGCACCTCGCAAGACAGGATGCCAATGCCATACACACCGAGCGCGGACAGATGGCAGAAGAACAGCAGCGGCACGACGGCCGCCGACAGCAGATAGCGCCACGGCCAGGCGCGATCGCGGAGCGCCACCCAGCCGGCCATCGCCCACAGTGCGATTCCGATGCCGAACAGATAGTTCATCAGGCCGACAAGGAAGACGTAGTTGTACAGAATCGGAAACGCGAACAGCGGGGTCATCGACCAGCGGCCGATCAGCGCGCGATTGAGGGCCAGCGCGCCCGACATGATGAGCGCGAACATCGCCACCATGTAGATCTGGCCGGCGACGTAGATGTTAAGCCCGGCGCGCGCCAGCCACGGCACGATGAAGTCCATGGTCAGGTTCGGGATCACCTGCCAGTTTATCTGATAGAACTCGGCAAGCCGCGGATTCTTGTCGAGCGTCGCCAGCACCTGCATGCGCGCGAGGTGGTTGACGTAGTCTGACAGCGGCGGCAGCGGATGGGTCCAGATCGGAATCGAGATCAGCAGCGTGAACGCCGCGAACAGCACGACGATCTGTCCGCCGGAAAAGCCGTGCGAGCGATGACGCGCAATGGTCGGCTCGGCATAAACCGGCTTGGTGGGCGACAGCATGTGAAATGAGCCTGATGGAGGGCTACCAGTGGTGTATTCGACCTGAACACCCGATGAATGCCGCAGTCCGACAGGACATGGTTACGAAGGTCTGATGGAGCCTGAGACAGCCCGCCGCCGCCTCAACCGGCGGATCGTCGCAGCTGCTTGCCTCGCCCGCGGCGATATGAGAGGCAATGCCCGCTTCAGGAGACGCCCATGAGCTTCCCGCAACGTCTTATTGAGGGTTACAGCGCCTTTGCCGGCGGCCGGCTGAAATCCGAGCAGGACCGATTCCGCCAGCTCGCCGAGACCGGACAAAGCCCGGACATCATGGTCATCGGCTGTTGCGATTCGCGGGTCGCGCCGGAAGCTATCTTCGACGCCGGACCGGGCGAACTGTTCGTCGCCCGCAACATCGCCAACCTGGTGCCGCCCTATACGCCGGACGGAGCCCAGCGCGCCGTGTCGGCGGCGCTGGAATTCGCGGTGCAGGCGCTGCGCGTCAAGCACATCGTCGTACTCGCCCACGCCCAGTGCGGCGGCATCCGCGCCTATGCCGAGGAGGCGGCGCCGTTGTCGCCCGGCGATTTCATCGGCCGCTGGATCGAGCTGATCGCGCCGGCAGCCAAGTCGGTCGGCCCGCGCGGCGACCGCAGCATGACCGAGTACCTGACCGCACTGGAACAGCAGACCGCGGTGTCGACCATCGACAATCTGATGACGTTCCCCTGCATCAGTATCCTGGTCGAACGCGGCAAGCTGCAGCTTCACGCCGCCTATTTCGGAGTCGCCACCGGCGATCTGTCGGTCTACGACCCGGCGCAGAAGAAATTCGTGCGCATCGAGCCTGCCGACGCGCCGTTCAAGAATCCGGCGTTCTGACCCGCTAGCCGCCAAAGAAAATGGCCGGCGTAGAGCCGGCCATTTTGCATTCGTATCGTGCGGAACGATTATGCCGCCTTCTTCTTCGCCTGCAGCAGCTTGCGGTTGATCAGCGCCTCGGCGATCTGGATCGCATTGAGCGCCGCGCCCTTGCGCAGGTTGTCCGAAACGACCCACATTTCCAGGCCGTTTTCGATCGTCGGATCGGTGCGGATACGGCTGATATAGGTCGCATCCTCGCCGGCCGCTTCATACGGCGTGACGTAACCGCCCGGCTCGCGCTTGTCGATGACCAGACAGCCCGGTGCCGAGCGCAGGATGTCGCGCGCCTCGTCGTCCGTGATCGGGTTCTCGAACTCGATGTTCACGGCCTCCGAATGCGACACGAACACCGGCACGCGCACGCAGGTCGCGACCAGCTTGATCTTCGGATCGAGGATCTTCTTGGTCTCGGCCACCATCTTCCACTCTTCCTTAGTGTAACCGTCTTCCATGAAGACGTCGATCTGCGGAATGAGGTTGAAGGCGATGCGCTTCGGAAACTTCTTGTTCGTCACCTCGTCGAGCGTGAACACCGACTTGGTCTGCGAGAACAGCTCGTCCATCGCATCCTTGCCGGCGCCGGACACCGACTGATAGGTCGCGACCACGACGCGCTTGATGGTCGCCTTGTCGTGCAGCGGCTTCAGCGCGACGACAAGCTGCGCCGTCGAGCAGTTCGGATTGGCGATGATGTTCTTCTTGGTGAAGCCGTCGAGCGCGTGCGCGTTCACTTCCGGGACGACCAGCGGAACGTCCGGATCCATGCGCCAAGTCGACGAGTTGTCGATCACCACGGCGCCCTGCGCCGCGATCTTCGGCGACCATTCCTTGGACACGGCGCCGCCCGCCGACATCAAACAAATATCGACGTCGGAGAAGTCGTAGTGATCGAGCGCTTTCACTTTCAGGGTCTTGTCGCCGAACGAGCATTCCTGGCCCACGCTCCTGCGCGAGGCGAGCGCGACGACTTCGTCGGCGGGAAATTTGCGCTCATCCAGAATGCCCAGCATCTCGCGCCCGACATTCCCGGTGGCGCCGACCACGGCGACCTTGTAACCCATTGTTTACTCTCCGAAAAAATTCCCCGGCCCAGCTTGATCCAAAGCAACCGGATGGCAGCGCTTCTAGGCGACAATTTTCTTTCTGACAACGGTACCAGAGGCAAAAGCGCGATTTCCGAAGCCCGCGAGGCTCGCCCATGCACCCGGCCCTGCGTTCCTGGCGCGACGAATGGCCCGGCCAAGCCGTCCGGCTGATGGCTTATGTGGGACTTCTGGCGCTGTTGTCCATCGGCGCGGCCGCGCTGTTTAGATCAACGCCGCTGACACCTCCCATCGCTGCCGTTGATCGGTCGGACTGGATCACGGTCGACAGGCCCTTCCCCGCCTTCGCCCTGTCCATCCCGGAGGCCGCTGGCCAGCCCGAGAGCTACGCCATCCAGCGTCACCGCACCGGCGACGGCCGCAAGGACATCCTCGGCCTCGGCGATCCGGGCGGCACAACGCCCTACCTCGAAGTCACGATCTACCGCCCCGGCAGCGAGATCGCCCGCTTTGCGCCGCCTCTCGAGGCCATCGTCGGCGAGGCCGCCACGCTCGGTCCGGTCAACGCCACGCCGACAGCCGAGCCGCTGGCGACGAAATTTGGCCCGCTCGCGACCGTCCGTTTCGAAACCTCGCAAGGCGCCCAGCGCTTCTGCCTCGGCTTCGTCCGCACCTATGACGATCCGATGCTGCAAATCTCCGGTCGCTTCTGCCAAGGCGAGAGCTTCATCGACGGCGGCACCTTGTCCTGCGCGCTCGACCGGCTGACCCTGCTCTATGCCGGCAGCGAGCCGAAGATCGGCGCACTATTCGCGCATGCTGAACTCGCCCGCTCGTTCTGCGGCCAGCGCGATCCGCTGATGACGCCCACGCCCAAATACCGGGCGCTTTGGAAGGCGCTGGAAATGGGTCCGCCGCCGACGCGCGGCCCGCGCTGACCAAACCTTTCTCCGATTAGCTTCTGCCGATCCGGATGGCGATGCGGTGCATCGGATTGCCGCCATAGCCATGCGGATTCCAGTTGGCGACCCGGTAAGGCTGCATGACGCCGCGGCTGTCGGTCGCGCGGGACAGAATTTCGAAATAGCCATCCGACGGAAACGACAGCTTCGCCGTCCAGCGTTGCCAGTCGTGGCGGTTGCGCAGCGGGGCAAGATCGGCCGCCCGCCAGGTCGCACCGCCGTCAATGGACAGATCGACACGCGCAACCGTGTGATCGCCGGCCCAGGCCGCGCCGCGCAGTTCGACGACACGCGTGCCCGCGGCGAACCGCGCCGCATCGGCCGGCCGCGATATGATCGAGCGCACCGGCATGGATTCAAGATCGACCAGATTATCGAGATCGACCGGCTCGCCCGGCCGCACCGGCTTGACCGGCACGCGATAGCTTTCCCCGCCCATGCCCGGGCCATCGTGATAGCGGTCGCGGATCCAGATTCGCGTCAGCCACTTGGTCGATATCGAAGCCGGCCATCCCGGGATGACCAGCCGCAGTGGAAAGCCGTGCAGCAGCGGCAAGGGCTCGCCGTTGATCGCCCAGGCGATGAGATTGCTGTCATCGAGCAGCTTGGCGATCGGCACGCCGCGCGACATGGCCGGCTTCCGGGTGCTGCCGGACAGAGTCGGATCGACACCATAGTGACCGCTGAACAGCGCCGACGGCTTGAGCCGCGCCGCGGCGAGCACGTCGGCGACGCGCACGCCGGTCCACTCCGGACAACCGGCGCCGCCATGGGTCCATTGCACGCCCTTGGCGCGCGGCGAGAAGAACGAGCGCCCATTGCCGCCACACTCCAGCAAAAGCCGCGACGTCACCGGCGCGAAATTCTTCTTCAGCTCGGCAAGCGTCAGCGTCAGCGGCTGCTCGACCTCGCCCTCGATCGTCACCGTCCACCGCTCCGCCTGGCGCGTGCGCGCGGGCAGCAGACCGTTGTTGCGCACGAAGAACCGGGCTGTCGGCGTCGTGTCGTCGTCGAGCAGGCTCTCCGGCGTCTCTGCAACCAGCGGCCGCGCGCCGATGACCGTCAGCCGGCCTTTGCCAGGGACAACCTTGCGCGGCGCGGCCGCGCGCTTTGTACGAGGTTTCGGCACTGTCATCGCCTGCTGCGAAAAGGAAAGTCATGCAACGCGCCACAGGCGTTGGCTGGGTTGATGACGATCGACCGCACCAGCATCTCTTCCATGATCTTGAAGTTGTTGGGATCAGCCTTGTCGCCCGGCACCATCGGATTGATGGTGAGGCGACAGGACGTGCCGGTCATGCCCGGTCCGTCGTGTCCAGGAGGCCGTGGTGCGCGCGCTGGCCGCCGGGCGGGTGTGCGAGCGAATGCGACCAGCCGGGGCAGCATCTGGGGCAGTGCGGCGCGAATATCGAAGGCCACGGGGCCCTCCGAGCGGCCCATCGGTTGCACGGTAGCGGCCAAACTATCGAATACCTGCCGCAGGCTTGGCAACCGCCGTATTTTGGCAACGTCACACCGCCAATCGCCGCAGGCGGCATTTGGCCCCCCTATCAAGCCGAACCGAACACCGCTAAAGTGCGTTGCCTTGGAATCGGTTGAGGATTCGGAATATGCACCTGAAGTTCGTTACCGCGACCTGCGCTGTAACCTGCGCGGCGGCCGTCGCCCTGCTGACGCTGACGGCTCCAGCGGACGCTCAATCGAGCCAGCGGACCTATTCGAACCGCAACAATACGGTCGTCGTGACGCGTGGCGAGGACGGCAAGACCCGCACCCGCATCATCATCGAAAAGCGCTCCTATCTTGATCCGGGCACCGAAGTGCTGCCGGGCAGCCGGCACGATCTCGACTACGCGCAGAACCCGAACCATCGGGCGACCGGCGTCCTCGACAATACGGTGGGCGGCACCAATCAATCGCCGCTGCCGGGTCCGTGGGATTCCGGCCGCAACGGTCCCTGGCTGAAGTTCTAGATCTTAGCGCACGGCGCAAATGAAAACGCGGCCCACCGGGCCGCGGTTTTGTTGTGGGGGCCATTTTTGGGCGTGGCG
>JAEZEY010000513.1 GCA_023432845.1 Pseudomonadota bacterium | reverse complement strand
GTAAAGCTTCGAATAGCCCTTGTAGGCGTCGGCCTGGAGAATGCCGCGCGCATGGCGAAGATGGTTCTGGACATGCTCGGCTTTCCAGTTGGGGGCATAGCGATAGACGACCCCGGGCGGCGCGGTGCCCGCCCAGGGGCGCTGATCCCTCACATATGCCCACATCCGACCTTGCATCACCCCTTTGCCGATGCCCTTGGCGCGGCGTTCGGGCGCCAGTACGCGGATCGGTGTGTCGTCGGCGTGCAGAATGTCGCTGCCAAGGACCGTGGCCTCGATCGCGTCAATCACGGGCTGCAAGACCCGCATCGATCGGCCGCACCAGTCGGCAAGTGTGCTGCGCGGGATATCGGCGCCCATACGGGCGAGGATCTCGTTTTGCCGATATAGCGGCAAATGATCGTCGAACTTGGAGACGAGCACGTAGGCAAGCAGACTGGCCCCGGCCATGCTGCCGGGGATCGGCCGGCTCGGGGCCGGTGCCTGAACCATCTTCTCACAGCAGCGGCAGGACTTCTTCGGGCGGGCGACCTCGATGACCTTGAGCTTTGCCGTGATCATCTCGAGGATCTCGCTCACGTCCTCGCCGACCAGGCGCAGCTCACCGCCGCAATCGGGGCAGGTGTTGCCGAAATCGAGCTCGCGGCGCTCGCGCGGCGTGTCTGCCGAGACGCGGGGTCGCCGCGATGGGCGCGGCGTGGGGTCCGTGTCGGAGGGAGCGGTCGCGAGATCAGGGTCGGGATCGTCCTGATCGCTTGCTACGGGGGCCTGCTGTGCGACGGAGACGAGCACGTCTTCGAGCGCGAGCTCAAGTTGTGCGATCTCGCGCTCGATCTTCTCGGAGGACTTGCCGAAGGCTTGCTTCTTCAGCCTGGCGATCTGCAAGCGGAGGGCCTGGACGACCAGGTCATGGGCGCGCAGCGTGGTCGTCAGCTTCGCGTTCTCGGCCTGCAACGCAGCGATCATCGCCTTGAGGAGGGCGGGATCTTCGGGAAGATCGGGGGCCGCGTTCAGCATGGCCTTTGCTACGGAGAAATGGCCGAAAAGTCCAGAAAAACAGCCACTTTCCAAAAAGAAAAGTCACCCTGCGCGTGCTGGCGGCGTGCCCCAGTCGGGCCGCCTCCAATCGATCCCTTCCCACAGCATCGCAAGCTGGGCCGAGGTCAGCCGGGCCGTTCCGTCGGCTGCCGACGGCCAAGGAAAACGGCCGCGCTCGAGAATCTTGTAATAAAGGCAAAACCCCTGGCCGTCCCAGTAAAGCAGCTTCAGCCTGTCGCCGCGCCGGCCCCGAAAGGCGAATACGGCACCGCTCGCGGCTTGCTGGCGCAGCACCGTCTGGGCCAGCAGGGCGAGGCCCGAAATCCCTTTGCGCATATCAGTGACGCCGCAGGCGAGGTACACCCTCACACCAGTTCCTGGCCCGATCATGCAGCTTCCACCGATCGGATGAGCCGGATCAGGACCGTGCTCTCAATGCCACTGTCGAAACGAAGACACCGCCCCTGTGTCAGCCCCAGCTCGACAATCGAGGGCGACGCCGCCGAGGCTTCGCGTGCGGGCGGAGAGGCGGGCCCCGCGTTCAGCATCGGCGCATCGATGTCGACCTGCAAGAATGCGCTTCCAACCGGCGCCGGTAGCCGCCCGCTCTTCCTGAACTGATGGCGCCAGGTATAAATCTGGCTCCGCGACACATCGTAGCGCCGGGCAACGCGCGCGAGCGTCTCGCCGCGCGCCTCCACCGCCGCCAGAATCTCCAGCTTCTCCGCTTCACTCCATCGCCGCCGCCGTTCCCGGCCCAGAATCTCCACCGTCCGTCCCTCGCTCTCGAACAGGACGTCCATAACGACGTCCTTATGGACGTCACTTACCCACTCACATCAATCCTCGGCAGGCGGCCTCAATCGGTCGGTTACGCTCTAACGCCGTGCCTTGGCCCAGCTACGCCATGTGCCTGCGATCGTCGCGTCTCCGCTGACTTACGCTAGCGACTTTGACCAGCTTGCTCAGCCCAGCGCCAAGGCGAGTTTCAAATTAGCAACCTGTTCGCCTTGCTCATCTTCGGCCTCGGCAGCGGCCTCCAATGCTTCGGCAATGGCAGCCTTTGTATCCTTGTCACTCTTCGCGACGAGGCCCTTGAAAAAGGCAGCCTGCGCCAGCAGTGCTGACCGTCCTGAATCCTGACTAACCAGCCGCAAAATCACATGCCGCGCCGTCTTGTCGGCTTCGTCAGCAAACTTGCCTTCGGACATCAGCATTTCGCCGCCGATCGCGATCAGATCGGCAAGCTCGACGACTTCGTTGCCGGCGAGAAGGCCGTCCTTGAGACTCCGCAGCATTACCACACGCGAGGTTTTCGGGATAAACCCGACGAGGGAAAACCAATTCTCCCTCATTGCGCCATCAGTCTTGAGAAGTTCGGTGCGGCTATCGGTCAGAGCCTGTTTTAGATGGTCCGAAGCAATGGCCTACTGCCCGAAGACGGATCGGAACATCAGAGCTAGGTCGTATGGCGGACTTCCTTGCCTGATCGCGCCATCCCATGTTGCTTGATCCGTGCGCTCGAGCTTTGCGCGAATATCATCGATCAGCTTGCCTCGGTCGATTGTATCGACCTTGCTCAATCGCACGACATTCGCGTCATACACAGCGCCGATTTCCAGTTCGTCAAGGCTTGACCAAAAATCGGGACGGCGCCCCGCATCGGTGACGCATTTGTCCAGTAACTCTTCGCCTAGAGCCTCCGACAGAGAAGCGAGATTGGTCAGAAGATAGGATGTGGTGATGCCGTTGGATGAGTTTTCGGTGACGCCGAGCCGGGCGAGCGCCCTGATGACGGGAACGAATGAGGGGCGAGTTTTTTGGGCCTTGAGCGCAAAGGTCGTTCGTTGTGACGGACGATACCAATCCAAAGCTGCATCAAGGCTGGTCAGGAAACCCTGATGGTCTTGAAGAACCTGCTCCCAGTTCTTGCCGTTAGGACCGGAAAAATCGGTTCCCTTTAGAAGCATGAGTGCCGCGATGTCGGCCAGTGTGCTTTCCTCATTCTGTTGATCGGCTTCGTTAAGAAGCGTGGCTAGACGGCCTTGGTCGAATTGCTGGCTGACCAGATTTTTTGCATTTGGATTAGTTGAATGAAGAAGCCCCAGAACGTCGATCGCGGCCGACATGGAATGATGGTCCAGAGCATGACTCTGCACGATCGAGGAAGCTGCGTTTACAACGCTGTCCCAATCGAGTTTGCCCTTGTCCTTGAAAGCTATCGTCGGGGAGTGGGCCAAAGCCCGGACAGCATGTGGAACGAGGGATGACGCACTTTCGTCCGAAAGGGCAGCTTCCAGCGCGGTAGTGATCTCCGCGCCGCTTTTGTCTGTGCGAACATGGCGTCGGTAGTGTGGCGGCAAATTTTTGAGAAGGGAAAAAAGACCATTTGTGTCCATCCCCAGCGGAATCGCAGACATGCTGGCGTTGTGGTTTTTCGCAACAGTCTCAAGTGTCTCGATGGCTTTCGTAAAGGCGTCAACAGCGCCTTCGCTAAGATTCGATTTGCTGATTGCGGCGCCGAGCTTCTGAGCCGAAGAGGCAAGAAATGGGCCGACGGTAGCGGTCGTGAGCGATCCGCTGAGACTCGTGACGATGTCGGCGAAATCAGCCCGTATCGCACCGATGTCGGCGGCATCCCCCCAATATTGGCATAGCCGGTCCAGCATCCGCTTGGCGCGAATGTTGTCGATCTGCGGTGCGGTGGAAATCAACAAAGCGGCGTTGGCGACGAAACGTGCCTCAACCGTCGGCTTGTCTGCATCCGCCGGCGGATTGTCCACGATTTCTTCCATGATCGCCCAGGCGCCATCGACCTGAATCCATTTGTCGAACTCCTCGCGGTCGTTCGCATTGACCGCCGATCGAAGCGGCTCATGGAGTAGAACTTGGAAGGCTTTGTCAGGCGGCACACCGAAGTGAAGCGCGACGATCTGACGACGCCAGTCGTCGACCGCAGCGTCCATGCTTGACCAATCGCCTTTGATGAACTCGCGGATGTTCGATGCGATGGCGTGGCGGTGCGTCACGTAGAAGACCATCGTAACGAAGTCGATGATGTCGTCACCCCATTGCACGACCAGCGCCGCTACCGAATTGACGAGTTTGATGAGCTTACGCGGCGTGATCTTCGCTTTGCCGCGCGTCCCATCATCCGCAAACTTCTCCTCCGTGATCTTGGTTGCCCAATAGATGCGCTCGGGTGTCGCCAGCGAGCCGAAGGCCTCCTCCAGCTTGCCGCCTAGATAGGCGCGCCAATCGGACATGACCGGCTCGTTGACATGAAAGGTGATGTCAAATGTCTTATCGACGAATGCGGCGGCGAGTTCGTCTGCCTCCTTGGGGTGCGCGATCGAGAACATCCGCGCAATCGCGCTTTCATCGATCGGAAGAATGATCGCCGGCGCGCGCAGGCCCGGCTCGGTCTGGATGGAGGCCTCGCCGCCCAGAAACAGACTCCGGATGGTCGCCCATAGCTGCATCGCGTCCGCTTCGGCGAGGCGGTCCAGATTGTCGATGACGATGACGAGGCGTTTCTTGTGACCTTCGATCGACCGGAGCAGATCGCGAAAGACGGCCCGGAACTCGATGGCGGTCGGTTCAGGGCTGATCCTGGTTCTGTTCTCCGATCGCTCGACCGACTGATTGGTGAGCAACGCGAGGATGGATTGATCCTTGTAAGCGCCCCTATGTTCGGTCAAGAACTTCCAGTCGAACAGAAGCCGCCATCCGTTGCGGCGATAGGAATCCCGCCACGGACGCCAGCCCAGATAGAATCCGATGACCACAAATACCGGCGCGATGGTGAGTGCAAGGCCCAGCCAGAAGACCCGCGCCGCTAGGGCGCTTGGTTTGTCTCCGAACACCCGGTCGATCAGATCGAAATCCAATAATCCGAGGCCCAGCGGAACAAGAGCGAGCGACAGGAATATCCACTTGCCGGTCGTTGAGAGCTGCCGGCTGGTTTGCGTTACCGTCTCCTCCGAGCGACCCGACAGGTCGGCGAGGCGTGGTTTCCAATCATCTTCCTTGACCAGCTTCTGCGATGTAAAATCGCCTATCAGTGCCTCAAGGAAAGCGCGCCGCGGCGGGTCATTCTGGTGCAGCCAAGCATCATAGGTGAAGAGGTGAGCGGTCTCTTCGCCCGGTCCCGTGTCAAGCTTCTTGGCAATCTGACGAACGACCGTGCTTTTGCCGCTTCCCCATCCACCGAGTAAGCCGATGACGTTGACGGAATTGGCATTCCGAATGACATCGGCGATCGCTTTGGCCACGCGGCTGTGCGATCCGAAGAAATCGCTTTCGGACGGCTGATCCTCTAGAAAATTGATAGACGGAGCAGTCTTCAGGCTCTCTTCGTCGCGAATTGCCCCTCTCCCCAAATATAGTCGGCCCCCCGCCAACTTTAAGCTGTGTCAGTTTGACCCTATCTCGAAACGGCTTGATCGGAAATAGGGGAGCGCACCGTGTCCTGTCCCGTTCAATAACAACGTAAATTGAATCTGGCCGATCCCGTGCGCTTTGGAGCCGGGCAACCTGAATTGGCGGCGCCTGCCCCGGCCTGCGGCCGCGGCACCGGGGCTTTGCTGCGCTAGGCTCCTTCGTCGCCAAGCTCCGTCGAGCCGCTTCGCGTCTCGCCCCATGCGGGCGA
>JAEZEY010000488.1 GCA_023432845.1 Pseudomonadota bacterium | reverse complement strand
GTGTTACGAACCCCGAAAGAATGATGCCAACATCACGTTGTTGAGCGAAGACTTGTAGCGGCCCCGACAAGCGTCCCGCAAAGTAAATATCATCCGAATCTAGAAATGCTACAAAGGGCGCTCGAGAAAGATGAATACCAAGGTTGCGTGCAACATTGGCGCCCATGTTGGTCTCCAATGTCGCAATCGTCACTCGAGGGTCTCGCAGTTCTTCGAGTACGACATCAGTCTCGTCGGTTGATCCGTCATCCACGATGATCAATTCAATGGATGCCTCATCTAGCGAGAGAACACTCTTAATTGCATCCGCGACCAAAGATGCTCTGTTGCGCACAGGCAACACCACACTTATTGAAGTAGATTCGACGGGGCTCTGACGCCGCATCTGAAAGTTCAATCCGTCTGGTAACAAGCTTGCTGCCGACAGGTCGCGACGCTTGACCCTCATACCGCCCAATCCTCCCCCTAAGCAGTCTCAAATTATCTTATCAACCGCATCATCATCCCCAATACTCAGCATGCCCCATTTCCTTCGCCTGTCAACTTTGCTCTGTGGATGAATTTCTACTAAAAATTGAGCTGCGCAAATGACTTACCACCGGAAGAGGCAGCGCTCCATCAACTTGCCTCGAGTTCACCAAATTGGATGCGGTGCAAACGAGCATAAAGACCATTTCGCTTCAGCAGTTCGTTCTGCGTCCCACTCTCAGCTAGTCGTCCATCGTCTAGAACATGGATAATATCTGCTCGCGCGACCGTCGCTAGGCGATGCGCAATAACGATTGATGTCCTGCCTTGCGTCAGTTTTCTCAGCGCACTTTGAATGATCTGTTCCGCTTCACTGTCCAACGCCGATGTCGGCTCATCTAACAGGATTATCGGAGCATCCTTCAGGAGGGCACGGGCAATAGAGATCCGTTGCCTCTGCCCACCTGAAAGCTGGCCACCAAGCTCACCCACCGGAGTATCGTAGCCTTTAGGTAAGCGCTGAATAAACTCGTCTGCGTGCGCCGCACGCGCGGCGGCCATCATTGTCGCTTCAGAAGCAGCTTCAATTCCGGCGATCAGATTGTCACGTATCGTGCCTTCGAACAGAAACACGTCCTGGCTTACAAATGAAATCTGGCGCCGCAACGACTGAAAAGAGACCATTGAAATCGGCTGATCATCTATAAGGATTTCTCCGCTCGATGGTGTCCAAAGTCGTTGCAGAAGATTGAACGTCGTCGTTTTCCCACTCCCCGACAGACCCACCAACGCCGTCGTCTGCCCTGCATCCGCCGTGAAGCATAAATCTTTGAGGACAGGCCGCTTTCCGTCATAGGAGAACGACACGTTCTCGAAACGGACCTCGCCTCGTCGAATGGCAAGCGGCCTCGCATCTGCAGTCGATCCTTCTACGGACGGAGTATCCAGAATGCCATAGAGCATGCGAACCTGCACAGCGCTGGTTGCGAGCTGCAAGTGAAGCTTGGACAATCTCCGAAGGGGTTCTCCTGCCATTAGTAGTGCGGCGATGAACGCGAAGAACTCTCCAGGCATTTGACCGTGAGCGAGGGTACGCCACCCCGAATATGCGACTGCCGCCGCAACGGCAAAACCCGCCGCGGTCTCCATGAGCGGATTGACACGGGCTTTCACGGCAACCATCTTATTGTTCTTCTGCTCAACTGCGTCGATGCAGTCAAACATACGCTTTCTCATGACATCTTCGAGCTGAAATGACTTGACGATACGGACCCCCTGAACCGTCTCACGCATCGCGGAGACAATACCGGCTGATGAATGGGTTTCGCTCACCGCGACTTTCTTGATCCTACGGCTGAGATGCTTGAGACCAATTGCAGCTACAGGGCCTACCACCACCAGAACAAGCGAAAGCACTGGATCCAGCATCACCATCACGATGACAAGACCAAAAACCGTACACAGATCCCGCCCAAGACCTACAGCGAGAAGGTTCATCATTTCGCGTGCGGCACGAGCGTTCTGCGACATACGAGTGATGAGCTCTCCAGAAGTCCTCTTCTGAAAAAAATGCATATCCATGAGAAGAATGTGATTGAATAGTCGCTTCTGCATGCGGGCAACAAGGCTGTTCCCGATCCGACTCAGAAGAACTTCCTGGAAATAGGCTGCCGCCCCCTTGACGAGGAACGTGGCAGCAATGACACCGGGTATCCAGACTAAAGCAGTGCTGTCCTGCTTGACAAAAATGTCGTTGATGACGTCTCTCATGATCCAGGCGGTGAACGCGGTCGTACCCGCGACAATCCCCATGAACACAAAAGCAACCGCGTAACGTGGCATATATTCTCGCGAGTGTTCGCTCAACAATCTCCTTATGATTGGCAATGTTGGGTCATCTCGGCGCATGAGCTGCGATCCCGCTGTTTCCGGAGGAAATACCCGGAAGTAACTTGGGCTTCTGCTTTCCTGGCAACTTTTCAACGTCGTTTGCCGTACCAAGCCCCATCAAGCAGCTCTACAATAGATGTGAACCACCACCCAGCCCATCTTTCGACTTTTCATGCTCAACGAGTCAACCCATGTCCGATATTCGCATCGAACTCGACTCCTCAGTGAGTGATTTGCCTGGTGCTCAGCCTGTCACGACGTAGCGCAAATCATTGTTGCGCTCAAATCAATGAGTGCGCACACTTTTCAGTGTAGACGCATACGTATAGTGGCGTAAGAATCACGCACTTTTTCAATTTTCTCATCTAATTGTGACAAGCCTCGCTGGTCGGCTCATCACTCTCAGCCACATCGGAATGGGAAATGAACATTATCAAGAAGGTAGCGCATTTCGGAACCTTTGATGTTGAAAATTTCGGTGATCTACTGTTCCCGC
>JAEZEY010000463.1 GCA_023432845.1 Pseudomonadota bacterium | reverse complement strand
TGCCGGCGATCGCGGCCGCCATCGCCGAGTACATCGGCAGCGTCAGCGCATTTTTCTTGTCCAGCCGGTTCATACGAATGACGCGAACCGGACCTTGATCGGCGACGAGGATGTCGGACATGGCTCTCTTCTTAAATCGCTGGGCGGCATTGCCTGCATTGTAGCCCGGGTGGAGCGAAGCGTAACCCGGATTGGGCGACGGATCGCCCCGATTTCGCCGCGCGTCCGGGGGTTAATGAGGTAGTGTTCGTGACGGATTCATTGGGAGATTAAAAATGCGGCTTGCGGTGGCGCTTGTGGTCCTGACCTCTCTCGTCGGATGCGCGCAATACGATGAGGCGCGGAGGGCGAACCTTGAGACGGCCGCGCAGGAGCAGGTCGCCGCCCATGACGCGAACTGCCAGGCGTCCGGCCTCAAGCCCGGCTCGCCGGAGTACGACGATTGCCGCAAGCGCCTCGCCAACGAGCAGGCCAACAAGGGCACCCGCGGCTACCAACGCATGCTCAATGTGATGGAGAATGACCGAGGCGGGCGTCCGTTTGGGCAGTAGGGGGCGGCTACTCGCTCTTGACGTTCGGACAAAATTGTCCGATATTGCCAATATCCCACGTGCTTTGTTCCTCCGATTGGAAGTCCATGAACAAGCGCGACAAGTTCATTGCCGAACTGCGCGAGCAGGCGCGCCGTAAAGGCTTGTCGTTTCGGGCCGAGGCCTGGCGCGGCAAAGGCGGGCACATGATGGTGTTTGTCGGAGACAAGCTGACGACGGTGCCGTCCCGCGAGATCGATCCGAAGACGGCGCGCAAGATCAGGAAACAGCTTGGGTTGGAAGAATAGATGTCTTCTGGCCGGAATAGTCCGGCCTTGTCCGAGGAACATGCTAATGCGGTCATATGTCTATCGTGCCGAATTCGAGCCGGGTGCGCGTCGCGGCGTTGTCGTCAGCTTTCCGGACGTGCCCGAGGCGATTACGCAGGGCAATAACATGGCCGATGCGCGTGAGATGGCCGAAGAAGCCTTGGGATTGGCGCTGCTGACTTATACCGCGCGCGGCATGCCGCTGCCCAAGGCGCGGGCGAAGAAGCGCGGTTCAGTCGATATTGCCGTTGCGCCTGATGTCGCGGCGAAGCTTGCGGTGCTGGAAGCTTTCGCCGAGGCCGGTATCAGCAAATCGGAACTTGCCCGTCGCATCGATAAGGATGAGAAGGAAGTGCGTCGCATTCTCGACCCCAAGCATGCAACCAAGCTGCCGTTGCTGACGGCGGCGCTGCGCGCGCTCGGTAAGCGGCTGGTGGTGGGGGTGATGGAAGAGGCGGCTTAGTTCATTCAAGAAGAGCGGTTTGCGATTCGCAATCCTTTTGGAGGACAAATGCATCGTGATCCTGATCTAATTAGAGAACTTCTGTTGGCCTTTGAGAAGAAGGACGATTTGAAAATAGTGGAGGCCACGTCTCTGGTTGGTGATAACCATGACGTAAAGACTGTCGAATACCATTTGATGCTAATGGCTCAGGCTGGATTGATTGATTATGAAGCGTTTAAAAGCAAATCGAATCCTGAAAGATTAATTCGGGTGATGCCATTCAATCTCACTTGGAAAGGACATGAATATCTGGATGCTGTCCGAGACCAAGGAGTTTGGCAGAAATCAATCAAGGCCACCAAATGAAAGACGGGCGACTTCATTTTTGAAGTTGCGTTTGCCATTGCGCGGCAGTCGATCAAAGCAGCCGCGAAAAAAGCGACTGGGTTAGATTTGGACCTTTGACTACACCCCCTTCGTCATCTCCCGTAGCCTGAACTTCTGGATCTTCCCCGTGCTTGTCTTTGGGATGTCGGCGAAGACGAAATGGCGCGGCACCTTGTAGCCGGCGAGGTGCTCCTTGCACCATGCCGTGAGGTCCTCGACGCTGGCCGCCGCGCCGGGCTTGAGCTCGATGAAGGCGCAGGGCGTCTCGCCCCATTTGTCGTCCTGCTTGGCCACCACCGCGACCGCCATCACCGCCGGATGCTTGTACAGCGCATCCTCCACTTCGATGGATGAGATGTTCTCGCCGCCGGAGATGATGATGTCCTTGCTGCGGTCCTTGAGCTGAATGTAGCCGTCCGGATGCATGACGCCGAGATCGCCGGTGTGGAACCAGCCGCCGGCAAACGCCGTGTCGGTCGATTTGCGGTTCTTGAGATAGCCCTTCATCACCACATTGCCGCGCATCATCACTTCGCCCATGGTTTCGCCATCGCGCGGTACGGGCTGCATGGTTTCCGGGTCGAGGACGTCGAGCGCTTCCAGCGCGCCATAGCGCACGCCCTGACGTGCCTTCTTCGCGGCCTGCTGGTCGGCGGGCAACGCATCCCATTCGGTGTGCCAGTCATTGACCACCGCCGGGCCGTAGCATTCGGTCAGACCATAAAGATGCGTGACGTTGAAGCCGGCATCCTTCATCGCCGCCAGCACCGCCTCCGGCGGCGGCGCCGCGGCGGTGAAGAACTCAACCACATGCGGCAGTGGCTTCTTCTCTTGCGTCGGCGCGTTGAGCAGGGTCGCCATCACGATCGGCGCGCCGCACAGATGCGTCACCTTGTGATTGGCAATCGCGTCATACATCGCCGCCGCGCGCACATAGCGCAGGCAGACATGCGTGCCGGCAACGACCGAGATCGACCACGGGAAGCACCAGCCGTTGCAGTGAAACATCGGCAGGGTCCACAGATAGACCGGATGCTTGCCCATCGAGCAGGTGACCACATTTCCGACCGCGAGCAGATGCGCGCCGCGATGATGATAGACCACGCCTTTCGGATCGCCGGTGGTGCCGCTGGTGTAATTGAGGGTGATGGCGTCCCATTCGTCGTCCGGCATTACCCATGCGAAATCCGGATCGCCCTCGGCGAGGAATTCCTCGTATTCGATTTCGCCCAGCCGCTCGCCAGCCCCTGAATATTCGGGATCGTCATAGTCGATGATCAGTGGCTTCACCTTGGCCAGCGCGAGCGCCTCCTTCACCGTCTTGGAATATTCGCGGTCGGTAATCAGCACCTTGGTCTCGGCGTGGTCGAGCGAGAAGGCGATGATGGCGGCGTCGAGCCGCGTGTTCAGCGTGTTGAGCACGCCCTGGCACATCGGCACGCCGTAGTGCGCCTCCAGCATGGCCGGCGTATTGGCCAGCATCACGCTCACCGTGTCGCCGCGCCTGACGCCGCGCCTGGAAAGCGCCGAGGCAAGCCGGCGCGAGCGCGCATAGAAGTCCGCATAGCTGCGCCGCAGCGCGCCGTGGATGATGGCGGTGCGATCCGGGAATACGCTGGCGGCGCGCTCGAGAAAGCCGAGCGGCGTCAGCGGCTGGTGATTGGCCGGATTGCGGTCGAGATCGGTGTCGTAAGGCGTTTTCGCCATTGGTCGTTTCCCCTCAATGCCGGGAGGTTACGAGGCCGCCGTGCCGCAATCAAGGAAACCACAACTCCACCACACCCTCGCGGGTCAGCTCGAATGCCAGCAGCAGCATGACGATCAGCATGATGCGGTAGAAGCGCTCCTGCGGCGTCACCCTGACCAGCCAGAAGCCGAGCCAGTTCGCCGCTATCGCCAGCGGCAGCAGCACCAGCGAGGTGCCAAGACCCTTGGTGGTGAAATTGCCGAGCGCGAAGTAGGGGCCCACTTTGATGGCGTTGATCAGCGCGAAGGTGACCGCCGTGGTGCCGACGAAGGTCATCTTCGGCAGCTGCATCCGGAGTGCGTACATCTGATAGGGCGGGCTGCCGGCCTGGCAGATGGTCGAGGTGAAGCCCGACAGCGCCCCCCAGAACACGCCGGCGCCGACGGCCGGCCGGCCGGGCTCGCGCGGCACCCGCAACATGGCGACAATGGAATAGGCGACGAAGGCGATGGTGAAGACGCCGATGAAAATGCGCACCGCCGCGTCCGAGATATAGGACGCCAGCCACCAGGCGACGCCGATGCCGATCAGCGAGCCGGACACGAAGATGGCGACGATGCGCCCGTTCCAGTCCTTGCGGTAGACCCAGACGGCATTGGCATCTTGGACGAGCATGATCGGCAGCAGGATGGCGGCGGCTTCCAGCGGCGGCATGATGATCGCCAGCATCGGGGTCGACATCTGCCCCATGCCGGCGAAGCCGCCCTTCGACAGGCCGAGAGCGATCACCGCCGGTATCGCAAGCGCGTAGAACAGGGGATCGGTGATGACGGTCAAACTATATCCCGGTCATTCCGGGGCGCGCTTTAGCGCGAACCCGGAATCCAGAACCGCATGAGGTCGCATCTGGATTCCGGGTCCGGCCCTTTTGGGCCGTCCCGGAATGACGGCCCTATTCGCCTAATTTCCTACGCAATCAACCGGATGTCCGCCAGCCTTGTTTCAGCATACCCGGCGGGACACAATGCACGGCAAAGAGGGGAAACTGCCATGGACGCTGCCACCAGCCGCTATCACCAGATCTATGCCCAGTGGCGCACCGACCCGGACGGCTTCTGGCGCGAGGCGGCCGAAGCCATCGACTGGATCGAGAAGCCGAAGACCGTATTCGACGGCGCGCAGGGCATCTACGGCCGCTGGTTTCCCGATGGCGTCTGCAACACCTGCTACAACGCGCTCGACCGTCATGTCGAAGCCGGCCGCGGCCAGCAGGCGGCGCTGATCTACGACTCGCCGGTCACCGGCCAGAAGATCACCTATAGCTACGGCCGCATGCTGTCCGAGGTGCAGATCCTCGGCGCCATCCTCACCGATTTCGGCATTCGCAAGGGCGACACCGTCATCATCTACATGCCGATGGTGCCGGAGGCGGTGTTCGCCATGCTCGCCTGCGCGCGCATCGGCGCCATTCATTCGGTGGTGTTCGGCGGCTTCGCGCCGAAGGAGCTGGCGACCCGTATCGACGATTCCAAGCCGAAGCTCATCCTGTCGGCGAGCTGCGGCATCGAAGGCCAGCGCGTCATCGCCTACAAGCCTTTGCTGGATGAGGCGATCAATCTGTCAACACACAAGCCCGACAACTGCATGATCCTGCAGCGCCCGCAATGCGAGGCGCGCCTCACCGAAGGCCGCGATCACGACTGGCGCAAGACTTGGGAGAACGCGGTCCATTACGCCAAGACCTCGGACTGCGTGCCGGTGAAGGCGACCGACCCGCTTTATATTCTCTACACCTCGGGCACGACGGGTATCCCGAAAGGCGTGGTGCGCGACAATGGCGGCCACATGGTCGCGCTGGAATGGTCGATGAAGAACCTCTACAACATCGATCCCGGCGAGGTGTGGTGGTGCGCCTCCGACATCGGCTGGGTGGTCGGCCATTCCTACATCGTCTATGGCCCGCTCATTCATGGCGCGACGTCGGTGATGTACGAGGGCAAGCCGGTCGGCACGCCGGACGCCGGCGCGTTCTGGCGCGTCATCTCCGATCACAACGCGGTGGCGCTGTTCACGGCGCCGACCGCCTTCCGCGCCATCCGCAAGGAAGATCCGGACGCCAAGCTGCTCAAGCAGTACGAGCTCAAGAAATTCCGCACGCTGTTTCTCGCCGGCGAGCGCGCCGATCCGCCGACCCTCGAATGGGCGGAAGAGGTGCTCGGCGTGCCGGTGGTCGATCACTGGTGGCAGACGGAGACCGGCTGGTGCATCGCCGGCAATCCGGTCGGCCTCGGCCTGCTGCCGGTGAAGCACGGCTCGGCCTGCGTGCCGATGCCGGGCTATCAGGTCGATGTGGTGGACGAAGCCTGCAAGCCGGTCCCCCCGAACAAGATCGGCTCCATCGTCATCAAGCTGCCGATGCCGCCCGGCGCGTTCCCGACCTTGTGGCAGAACGACGAGCGCTTCCGGGAATCCTATCTCGCCGAGTTTCCCGGCTATTACAAAACGGCGGACGCCGGCTACAAGGACGACGACGGCTATGTCTTCGTCATGGGCCGCACCGACGACATCATCAATGTCGCCGGCCACCGGCTGTCGACCGGCGGCATGGAGGAGGTGCTGGCCTCGCACAAGGATGTTGCCGAATGCGCCGTGCTCGGCGTGCGCGACACTCTCAAGGGCGAGGTGCCCTGCGGCTTCATCGTGCTCAAGGCCGGCGTCGACCGCGACCCGGCGACCATCGAGCAGGAGATCGTGCAGCTCGTGCGCGACAGGATCGGCCCGGTGGCGGCCTTCAAGCTGGTGGTCACCGTGCAGCGCCTGCCCAAGACGCGCTCAGGCAAGATTCTCCGCGGCACCATGAAGAAGATCGCCGACGGCGACGAATGGTCGATGCCGGCGACCATCGATGATCCGGCGATCCTCGGCGAGATCGGCGAAGCGCTGAAGGGGCACGGGGTGGGCAGCGGCGGTTAGGCGCCGAGGCTCAATTCAAACTCGTCATGGCCGGGCAAAGGCGTTCGAAGAACGCCGTTCTTCGAACGGCTATGTCCCCGCCATCCACACCTTGCTTCAATAGGCGGGGGTAGAGAGCGGAGGCGAAGCTGAGCGAGGGCAGGAGAGGGGTGAATCGATGGCAGTCATGCCCGGCGCCGGTTCTGCTATCTTCGAGCTTTCAAAGCTTGCTGACTACTGTCTCAGCGAGACCCATCCGCGAGGACGGCCAAAGGCGAGGGTGTTCCGAACGGCATTAGGGATCGACGCCGCCGATGCCGATTGGTTGCGTCGCGCATTACTTGAAGGTTTGGCGGCGTGCGAGGCTGCCGAAATCGCTACGGACGTTTACGGCATCCGCTGGCGCGCGGATAATAAGCAGGCTGTGGGAAGAACAATTTGGCTGCTTCGAGGTGGCGAGCCGCCCCGTTTCCTGACTTGCTGGGTGCTCTGATGCCTGAGACGAAAGATACGCATAGTCCATCGGTCCTTGATGCCGTGGCGCTTCTGGCGGACCTGCCGGAGGCGGGTCTTACGCGTGGTCAGGTCGGTACGATTGTCGAAACAGTCGATGAGAATATCGCGCTGGTCGAGTTCAGCGACGATGAGGGGCACGCTTATGCCATCGTGCCCTGCTCGCGTAACCATCTTCTGGTCCTTCATTACGAGCGCGAAGCAGCGGAGTGAGCCTTCCTGCGCGGCACCATGAAGAAGATCGCCGATGGCGATGACTGGTCGATGCCGGCGGCGATGGGCGATCCCGCGATCCTCGGCGAGATCGGCGACGCGCTGAAGGGCACGGGGGGGGTGGGAAATTATGCAACTGCTATCGGAGGAAAAATACCCGGACAAATACTCAAATATGGCCGCGTTCACGACATTCATGATTCTTCTTGACCGTTTTGGGCCTATATACCAAGCTTTCTTGAAGTCGCTCTCTTTTGAACGAAGAGCCTGTCCAATCGTGTTGACTTTTATTTCATGTAGGGCCGCTTTCTGATGACCGGTAAGTTCAAGGACATCTACTGATTGCGAAAGCAATTTTTCTAGTACCTTCGAAAGGTCAGCTTCTACTAACTGCCCGACCGTTCGTGCGATTCTCGTGAACTCGGAGTAATTTGAGCCATACTCAGTGTATCTCTTTACAGTCAGACCTCTTCGGAGATCGGTAACATAGGCGACCACGGTGCCGCGGGCGTCTGCAGCAAGACAGCCAATATTAATTGAGTACCGAGTGCCAAGTTCTCTCCGAGTTGCAATAACCCCCACGTCTAGTCTGGAGACTATGCCAGTATACATTAGCAGACGTAACGCTTCGCGAGCAGCTTCCGGCGCGTCGCGATGTACCCAAAAAAAGCAGGTCCGCTCCGCTTTCTTCTCGCGATTCCAAGTTTCGTTCTTATCATTAGTGTCTTTGATGACAGTCTGCTCAATAAATGTTCTTCCCCAGTCGATCAGAGATTTGTGACCAGGATAGCGCTCTGCCAGTCCACTATGCTCTGACCAGATTGAGTCTCTAAAGAATTCTTTTATTACGCGCTCGACGTCTACTGTCCGCAATCGCCCCGACAGCGCAACAGTTTTTAGAAGGAGGCGGGGATTCCCAGATACGCAGTACGCTAGAGCAGCAAAGTTATTCTTATGTTTGAGGATGTCGTCCTGAAGTTGGGAACCGGCTTGGCGGAAGACGACGTCTTGCATCTGGCTTACGTAATCACGCGATGTGATGTCGCGATTTAAAGACTCTATTTGAGCATCATGTGAGCTCTCAAACGAGTCGCCATAAGATGTTACTCCCGGATAAACGGCGGCATTGCAGGTCATATAAGGGGAGCGCAAATCACGGAATAACGTGAAGAACTGCCTTTGCTGCTCGGGTCGGAAAATATGTGCTGCTTCGTCAAAAAGCACATTGATACGCTTTATCTTAAACGTATCGCAGATGTCCTCTATGGCATCCTTGAACTTCTCAATAGTCGGAAGACCCGTGATGTCTATGCGCGTTCCCGGGGCTTTATAAGAGTCTTCAAACTGATCAGCGATTTCCTCGAGGCGACTTTGTTTTCCCAGAACTTCGAATTCTCCGCCCGCGAGAGTGCGCATCGACGGTGTAGTTTGAACAGACAAGCCTTGTTGCGTAAGCACCCTTGAAATCCGAGAACAAAGCCGCGCTAGCATCCAGTGTTGAAACTGTCGTGTATCGGAGCTGCTAAGTAGAGAGCTACGGGAAAAGCTAACGTAAATAGGCAATATGCGATTCTTTTCAAATTCGCCCAACTGCTCTTGTTCGCAAACACGCAATAGGAGGGACTTTCCGGTGCCTCGGCTCCCTTCGATGATCGTCGGTGTTGTTGATTTCAACTTCTGGATCAAGTCGCGGTCTCGTTCAATCGGGACGAACAGACCTAGAACCTCATCTGGTTTAATGTCTTCGGTTCGGAGAATGAAGTCGTCGTCGTCAGACATGATCGAGCTCTAGTTTGTAACGAATTGCTTCGATGTGCCCTAGCGCATCAGCTATGGAGCTCTCTACAGCCGACTTTTGCTCACGTGAAAGCTCGTTCAGGTATCGCATCGTTAGAGAAAATATTGAAATGGTCCTTACTGTTTCTAATTTTGTATGCCAAAGAGTGAACGTCTCCTCGTTGAAAGCCAAATTTGTCGGCAGGGGTATTTTTTTCGGAACGTTTCCGTGAATGCACTCCGAGAGTTCTCGATACAAAGTCTTTGCCAACGTGTTGACCCCGTGGGCTTCTTCTGCCAGCTCAGGCAAGAACGCATTACAAAAGCTTTTGCTGAGAACGCCGGTTTCTGGCTCAGAGAGCGCCGCCCAAGCTGTGTCCCTAGAGTTGGCAAGCCATTCGCTAAGCGCAACCAGATTTGCAGAAAGATAGGTGCCCTGTAAAACAAGCTCTAGCACAAGTCTGAGGCTCTTGAACCCGTTTCGGTACTGGCCTTGGTTATTGCACAATAGACCAATACTTAATTCGTGGGCTGCAGAAGCGAAAAGTGGATGCTCGCGCCGGCCTTTTAAGATTTTGGACCAAGCGTCGAGGTCCCCAGCAAAAACAAAACCGCGTCCAGCAACGCCATTGTATTTCGCTTTTATTGCAGTACGAAAAGTCTGCGAGCATAGCTTCTGAAGCTCACTAAGCGTTTGGCGACGAGTACCGCTTTTTACGGCGACCTTGCCCATTCCCGTGTCCCCTCTATTCCCTCTCGCACAGTCGGTTGGTTATTCGACTTGGTCAATGCCTTCCTGCGTCGTCTCCACTACTGCGTGTAGGAATAGGTGCTTGGCAGTAGAGCTTCGGCGTCTGCGACAGGTCGTCCATCGGCTTGAGAAACTTCTCACGCAGGATTTCCCCCCGACGTCGGGCTTGGGATGGCCGGGACAAGCCCGACCATGACGGTGAGGTGCGGTCCTAAAATGATACCGGCCCGTATCGCTCCCAATCATTTGACATCACCCCATGCGCCCGCGCACATACGCGCAACATTCCACATCACACTTCACTGAAGGACGTCAGCGATGGACATCGTCGTCAAGGATTCGAACGGCACGCAGCTCAATGAGGGCGATACCGTCACCGTCATCAAGGATCTGAAGCTGAAAGGCTCGTCCACGGTGATCAAGCGCGGCACGGTGATCAAGAACATCCGCTTCAACGGCAGCGAGGACGAGATCGAAGGCCGCACCGACAAGGTGAAGGGCCTGGTGCTGCGTACCGAGTTTCTCAGGAAGTCCTGAGTCGTTAAGCCTGGCCCAAGCTCGGCCTAAGGCGGCCGAGCGGAAAATATGCCTTGACGGCGCCGTCTGATCAACTTAAATTCCTAGTCGTCGGTCCATCGAGGGGCGCTTCTAGAGGCGATCCTGAGGCGGGACCGGCCGCGGCGCCCGCGGGCGTGGTTCGCAGCCACGCACTCGGGAGGCCTCGGGTAGCCGTCCGGGGCCACTATGGGCCTCTGCCCTTCAATGGGCTGGACGCGGTGCCGGTGAAGGCGGGCGAAAGCCTGCTGGAGACCGTTCCCCCGACAAACGGAGGGCGGTCGTAACAGGCACCCGGAAGCACGGCCCCGAGGACAGAAAAGCCGTGTCGTGGAGCGCCGCGAGGCGCCCGCACGCTTCTTTGGCTTCGCGCGCGTTGCGCGAAGCTGGGGGCAAGGCGTGCGGCACGAAAGAAGACGGACGCGCCTTGCGGCGCTCCGCGCCCCTCGCCTGGTCGCGAGGGAGAAGAGGAACTCCGGCGCCCCCGCGCCGCAAAGAACAGGGGCGAGGTCGCACGCGTGTCAAAGCTCGCTGTTTGAAATTGAATCCGGACAGATGGGCGGTTGGCACAGCCCGCGAAACAAAACGGCCGAAGCTTTCGCTCCGGCCGTTTGCATTCCGATGAAAGAATGACGCGAAGGACTATTCTTCGTCCTCGTCGCGCTCGCCCGAATCCTGACCAGATTTGCCGCCGATCTGCTTGAGCTTGGCGAACACGGCGGACACGTCGACGTCGCCGGACTTTTCCTTTTCCTCGGCCGCGGCGGCCGCGACTTCGGCTTCCTTGCGCGTGGTCTCGGCGGCCGGCAGCAAGGTCGCGCCGGACGCGGTCGGCAGCGGCTTTTCCTTGTTGGCGCGCGCGACTTCCATGTCGAGCTCGATCTGGGAGGTCAGGCCCAAAGTCACCGGGTCCATCGGCGCGAGGTTGGCGGCGTTCCAGTGCGTGCGGTCGCGGATCGCGGCAATGGTCGTTTTGGTGGTGCCGACCAGGCGCATGATCTGCGCGTCCTTGAGTTCGGGATGGTTGCGCACCAGCCAGAGGATCGCATTCGGGCGGTCCTGGCGGCGCGACACCGGCGTATAGCGCGGGCCTTTCTTGCCGCCGGTGGCGGTGCCGGTTAGCGGCACCTTGGGATCGACCAGCTTCAGCGACAGCGACGCGTCGGCTTCCGCGGCGGCGATCTGCTCGCGGGTCAGCTGGCCGGTGGCGACCGGGTCGAGGCCCTTGATGCCCTGGGCGGAATCGCCGTCGGCGATGGCTTTGACCTCGAGCGGGTGCAGCTTGCAGAATTCCGCGATCTGGTCGAACGACAGCGCGGTATTGTCCAGCAGCCACACGGCGGTGGCTTTGGGCATCAGGGGGGCTGCGCTGGCCATCAGGCAAATCTCCTCAAGCGCTCCGCCCGCAAATCCTTACGGGCCGGAACAAAAGATCATCGGCGATGATCGGGAAGTGGCCGGAATATAGGGGCACGGCGGGAAAGGCGCAACCGTTCCGGCTTGACAGGAATGGCCGGCCAACCCCATGTCGGGTGGGCGAACCGGCGGGAAATGCCGGGTTTTTCCGAGGTTTCGATGGCGCTTGAGGGCAAAAAGGACGGGACTGCGGGCGCTGCAAGGCCGCCGCTGAAAGTCCTGCTGTGCTCCCCGCGCGGTTTCTGCGCCGGGGTGGTCCGGGCCATCGATTCGGTGGAGCAGGCGCTGAAAATCT
>JAEZEY010000424.1 GCA_023432845.1 Pseudomonadota bacterium | reverse complement strand
GGTCAACATGATGTTCCAATCCTACGCGCTGTTTCCGCATCTGACCGTGGCCGACAACGTTGCCTTCGGCCTGGAGGAAGAACGGCGGCCGCGCGACGAGATTCGCGAGCGCGTCGCCGCCGCGCTTGCCATGTTCGACATGGGCACGTTCGGTGCGCGCAAGCCGCACCAGTTGTCCGGCGGCCAGCGCCAGCGTGTCGCGCTCGCCCGCGCGCTGGTGAAGAACCCGAAGATTCTGTTGCTCGACGAGCCGCTGGGTGCGCTGGACAAGAAGCTGCGCGAGCGCGCTCAGCTTGAACTCGTGGCCTTGCGTGAGCGCGTCGGCATCACCTTCGTCATGGTGACGCACGATCAGGAAGAGGCGATGAGCATGGCGAGCCGCATCGCGCTGATGCGCGATGGCGCGCTTTGCCAAGTCGGAAGTCCGCGCGAACTTTACGATGCGCCGCAGTCGCGCTTTGCCGCGGATTTCTTCGGTGTCGCCAATCTGTTCGGCGGCAGGGTCACCAAAGCCGGCGCCGCGGTCGATTGCACCGAGGTGTGGTCGACCCTGGCGGTGACCGACCACTGTGCGCAAGGGGCCGACGTGACCGTCATGGTGCGGCCAGAGCAGCTGGCGCTGTCGAAGGAGAGGCCGGCGTCGCCGAACGTGCTGGCCGGGACCCTGGGCAACGTCGTGTTCTTAGGCAACGCCTACGTCTGCTACGTCATGCTGGAGACCGGCAAGACGGTGCAGGCGCGGCTGGCCCCGGCCGACATGGCGCGGCTCGGCTCGCTTGCGGCCGGTGATCAGGTGTTTGTTTCGTGGGAGCCGTCTGCTGCGCGGGTGCTGACGTCATGACGATGACGACGGGCGCGGGGCGGGGGCTGCGGCGCGTCATCCTCGGCACGACGACGGTCTGGCTGATCGTCTTCACGCTGCTGCCGGTGCTGATCGTCGCTACCGTGAGTCTGTCCGAGCCGCGGCTCGGCGCGCCGCCGTTCACGCCGCTGTTCGAATGGGGTGCGGGTTTCTGGCCGATATTCAACGGCACGATCGCCAGCTATCTGACCGTCACTTCGGACTCGCTCTATATCGCGGCCTTCGTATCGTCGATGCGGATCGCGGCATCCTCGGCCATGATCACGCTCGTGATCGCCTATCCCATGGCCTACGCCATTGCACGATCCGGCGACCGGGCCCGCTTCGCCCTGCTGATGCTGGTGATCCTGCCGTTCTGGACATCATTTCTGATCCGCACTTACGCCTGGACCGGACTGCTCAACACCAACGGCCTGATCAACAGCGCGCTCATCAAGCTCGGTGTGATTTCGCAGCCGCTGACCCTGCTGCACACCGAGTTCGCGGTGCATCTCGGCATCGTCTATTCCTATCTGCCCTTCATGGTGCTGCCGATCTATGCGGTGCTGGAGCGCATGGACTGGTCGCTCATTGAGGCGGCGCAGGATCTGGGCGCGCGACCGCTCAAGGCGTTCTTCCGCGTGACGTTGCCGCTGTCGCTGCCCGGCGTATTCGCGGGCTGGCTGCTGGTCTTCATCCCGGCGCTCGGCGAATTCATTATTCCCGATCTGCTCGGTGGGCCGGATACGCTGATGCTGGGCCGGGTGCTGTGGACCGAGTTCTTCAACAACCGCGACTGGCCACTGGCCTCGGCGTTGGCGGTGCTGCTTCTGCTGATCGTCTTGCTGTCTGCGCTGCTGCTGGTGAAGGCGCTGCGGCGCCGGGAGGCCGAGCCATGACCGGCCGGCGTTCCGTTACACTCCTGTCGGCGCTCGCCTTCGGCTATGCGTTCCTCTACCTGCCGATCGTCATTCTGATCGTCTATTCGTTCAACGACAGCCGGCTGGTGACGGTATGGAGCCACGCCTCGCTGCGCTGGTATGCGGCGCTGCTCGAAAACGACCAGATGCTGGAGGCGGCATGGCTGTCGCTGCGCATCGCCGCGGTCAGCGCTACCGTGTCGGTGGCGCTGGGCACGGCGGCAGCCTTCGCGCTGCAACGGCTTAAACCGTTCTTCGCTCAGCGCGGTTACGAGGCGCTGGCGCTGATGCCGCTGATCATACCGGAAGTGCTGATCGGCCTGTCGATGCTGCTGCTGTTCGTGGTGCTGGGCGACACCATTGGCTGGCCCGAGCGCGGCGCGACCACAATCGCGCTGGCGCATGCGAGCTTCGGCATGGCCTATGCGACGATCGTTGTCCGAGCGCGGCTGACGCAACTCGATCCGGCGCTGGATGAAGCCGCCGCCATTCTCGGCGCCACGCCCTGGCGCACCTTCCGCCGCGTGACCTTGCCGCTGCTGGCGCCGGCGATCGGCGCCGGCTGGCTGTTGTCGTTTACGCTGTCATTTGACGACGTGGTGGTGGCGAGCTTCGTCACCGGGCCGGGGGCCTCGACCTTGCCGATCGTGGTGTTCTCGAGCGTACGGCTCGGCGTGTCACCGCAGATCAACGCGTTGGCGGCCGTGATCGTCGTCCTGGTCGCGATTCTCATCCTGGCTGCAACGTTGCTGACCCGCAGCGCCGAGCGCACCGGCGGCCGCGCCTGACGCTCAGCCGAAGCGGAACGCGAGGAGATCGTCAAAAGCGTGCAATTCGATCAAGACGCGGTGCACCAGATTGGTGTCTCTCGTTTTGATCGCGTTGGGAATCAGGCTGAGGCCGGCGCGCGCGCCATCGACGAGACGGCGGAACTCCGGGCTGTTGCGCACATCGGGTGCGGCGATGCTGTCGCATCGGTCGAGCGTCTTGAGATAGTCGGCGGACCGCGCGGCGAGGCCACGGCCGATGTCCGGCTTGCTCCAATCAAGATTGCGATCGTTATAGACCATGATCGCCTCGGCGATTTTGTTGGCGTCGCGGATACAGTCGGCGAGCACGACGACACCGGCCGACTGACGCAGTGCGTAAAGATCGCGCCGCATGCCATCGAGGGCGGCACGCGCCGCATCCTTGCGGCCCGATTTGAGCATCATGTCGGCGCCGACGAGACCGGTCGAAATTTTGAGTAGGGTCGTGGTGTAGAGCGTGCCGTCCTTGAAGACCTCGGGGCGCTTGCCGCCGAACCGTTGCGTCAGCACCGCCCATTCATCGCGCAAGCGGTCGAGTTCGATTGAGGCGAGATCGATATTGCCGGTACGCAAATAGCCGTCAGCGACGCGGTTATGCGATGAGGCGCGCTCGATGGCAGCGTTGAAATCGGCGAGATCGTCGGCACGGGCCGCTTCGCAAGAGAGCGCGAGAGCCAGTCCAAGGACGACAGCGCGCGAAAATGTGAAGATCATGCGTGTTCACTCGAAGATGCGGCACAGATATATAGCATTTTGAATATCAAGGCGCGGGGATTTTCGCCATGTACGCATTGAGGTGAATGCCATGACAATGTCCCGGCGCTATTTGTTGCTCGCCACCGCGGCCACGGCCGCGTTCGCGGTTGTGCCGGCACGCGCGGCCGAGCCGATCCTGACCGACGATGGCCTCTACAAGCAGCCGTGGTTTCTGGAGAGCTTTCTCGAACTGGCCGAGGATCTCGACGAGGCGCAGAAGGCCGGCAAGCGCTTTGTCGTGATGTGGGAGCTTAGAGGCTGCCCGTACTGCAAGGAAACGCACTTCGTCAATTTCGCCCGCGACGACGTCAGCGACTATATCAAAAGCAACTTCGTGATCCTGCAACTCAACATCATCGGTTCGCGCAAGGTCAAGGATTTCGACGGCCAGGAATTGTCCGAGAAGGAACTTGCCGCGAAATATGGCGTCCGCTTCACGCCGACCTTCCAGTTCTTTGATGAGGAGGCCACGGCGCTCAAGCATCGCGAGCCGCAGAAACGGGAAGTGGCGCGCGCGCCGGGCTATTTGCGGCCGGATGATTTCCTCGCGATGTTTCGTTTCGTGCGCGAGAAGGCCTATCGCGATAAGTCCTTCCGAGATTATGTGAAGTCGCAGCCGGGCTGATACTGTTTTGCGTTGCGGGAATGTTTGTTCCACCGATCATGGCGCAGAAGGGCATCTATTCTTCCCCAATATTGCATTGCGAAAATACATTCTTCTGTTTGAATGTGAGTTGACCTTGCTATAGTGCCCTCTATGGTTGTTTGAAGCGGAGCGGGCAGTCGCTTTGCAGAATTTCCGGGAGGAGTCTTGATGCAGCAAATCTCTCGTCGCACGGCGTTGGCGCTTGGCGCCGCAGGTGCGGCGTTTTCCTTGGTTGGCTTGTCGAAGACGGCGCTGGCTTCGCCTGAATCGGCGGCGGCTGAAGTCGCCAAGTTCGCCGGCGGGAAGGCGCCGGTGGCCGGCAAGATCTCCATCGAGCTTCCCGAAATCGCCGAGAACGGCAACACCGTGCCGCTCGCCATTTCCGTCGACGCGCCGATGACCGAAGACGATTACGTCACCGACGTTCTCGTGCTCGCCGACGGCAATCCGAATCCGGGCGTCGCGACTTTCCACTTCACACCGTTGTCGGGCAAAGCCGACGCGTCCACCCGTATCCGCCTCGCCACCACGCAGAACATCGTGGTGACCGCAAAGACCAGCAAGGGCGCGGTCTACACCGCGTCGAAGCTGGTCAAGGTCACCATCGGCGGCTGCGGCGGCTGAGCAAACGAACAGGTTTTGAGGAGGTTTTCATGGCGGACGTGCCGAAGATCAGAGTGCCGAAGACGGCCAAGAAGGGCGAGATCGTCGAGATCAAGACCCTGATGCCCCACATCATGGAGTCGGGTCAGCGCAAGGACAAGGAAGGCAAGGTGATCCCGCGCAAGATCATCAACAAATTCGTCGCCGAGTTTAACGGCAAGCCGGTGTTCTCGGCCGACCTGGACCCGGCCATCGCCGCCAATCCGTATCTGCAGTTCAATGCGAAAGTGAACGAGAGCGGGACGTTCAAGTTTTCCTGGACCGATGACGACGGCAGCGTGACGACGGCCGAGCAGAAGATCGAAGTCGCCTGAATAACCGCCGCCAGAGGCGACGTGCGGCGGATTTGATAATCAATTTGGAGGACGGATTGATGCGGGCAGGGATGTTGGCGGCCGGTGCGGCCGCTTTGGCGGCTATGGTGGCCGGCGTGATGACACCGCTTCCGGCTGGCGCTCAGACAAAGAAAGAAGTGCCCCTTGCGGTTGACGGCGATGCCTCGACCCGGCCGTGGCAACGGTACGGCAATTGGCCGTCGCGCGATTATTCCAAATACAACACGCTCGCCAAGCTGGCTTCGCCGCCGGCGCCGAAGGAGCCGCGCAAGATCACCGGTACAATTACCGGCGATGCAGCCAAGGGCGCCAAACTGGTCGCCGATCGGGCCCGCGGCGGCTCCTGCCTCGCCTGTCACGTCATGGGGCCGGCCGGCAACGCCGACCAGCCGGGCAATGTCGGTCCCGATCTGTCGGAGATCGGCAATGCCGGCCGCGAGGACGAGTGGCTGTTCAACTACGTCTATGACGCGCGGGTCTACAATCCCGAGACTGTTATGCCGCCCTGGGGCGGTCACGGCCTGTTCACCGATGCCGAGATCAACGACATCGTCGCCTTCCTCAAGACGCTGAAGAAGCCGGCAGTGTTCAAGGTGGCGATCGACGATCCGGAAAAGCGGGCCGCGCCGGTCGAGAAGCGCGACAATCTCGATCCGTTGGAAAATCCCGGCATGTGGGCCGTGGACAAGGCGCAGGAACTCTGGAAGCAGAAAGCGTCGTCCGGTTTTTCCTGCAATACCTGCCATAGCGATCCGGCGACGCAGTTCAAGGCCTGGGCGGCGTCGATGCCGAAATGGGAGCCGCGCCTCAACAAGGTGCTTGGCGTCGAGGAGTTCGTCACGCGTCACGCCAAGGCGACGACCGGCGCCGACTGGCTGATGGAGACAGACAACAACCGGGCGATGGGCGTCTATCTGCGCTTCCTAGCCAACGGCCAGGAGATCAAGGTCGATACCACGAGCCCGGAGGCCAAGGCTGCGATCGCGCGCGGCGTCGAATTATCGAAGCGCAAGGTCGGCCAGCTCAACATGGCCTGCACCGATTGCCACGGCCTGGCGGTCAATCGCTGGATCCGTGGCCAGTGGATGGGTGAGCCGAAGGGCCAGTACGACCATTTCCCGACCTGGCGCACCAGCCTGCAGGCGATCTGGGATATCCGCCAGCGCTTCCAGTGGTGCTCGGTCAATATCCGCGGCGGCGAACTGCCGCCGGACGCCAAGGAATATGGTGACCTCGAGCTGTATCTGGCCTCGGTGAACGCAGGCCTCAAGCTCAGCGTGCCGGGCATCCGGCACTGACGAATAACAGAAAGGCCGCCCGTGGCGGGCGGCCTTTGCAGGTTGGACACAGCGGTCCGGAGAGGGTGCCCCTAGTGGTCCTCGATATAGGCCTTCGAGAAGTCCGCGTCCTTGCCGGGCAGGTTCTTGTAGCGGCCGGCGTCGGACTTCGGAATGCCGGGGCGATAGTAGCCATCGGCGGACATATGTCCGCGCTTCGGCTTGGTCTGCTTGGTCGACTGACCGGTGGTTTCCTTCTTGGTGCTGGAGGTGGTGGATTGTGCCGCGGCGGTTCCGCCCGCGAGGCCCACCGCCAGTGCGGCGATCAGAAGCGTCTTCATGGGTTCCTCCATTTGGCGTTCACCCGTTAACCCCGAGCTCCGCATGTCGTTTCCCATTCGCGTTCACAATCCGATGAGGCCGTTGCCGTGATCACGCGCCGCGAAATGCTGCAGGTAGGGGCCGCCACGGCGGCGCTGATGGGTGCCGGAGGGTCACTGTCGCGCGCTTTCGCGCAGCAAAAGCTGACGCAGGACGAGCTTCTCAAGTTCGATTCGGTGGGCAACGT
>JAEZEY010000369.1 GCA_023432845.1 Pseudomonadota bacterium | reverse complement strand
CGTCCGGATACGCCGAATTCGGCCAGATCGACTCCGCGACCAGCACGCCGCGGCGCACGCCGTCGAACACTTTGGCATGCAGTCGAACCTGTCCGCGCATATTGCCGAGAACGACCGCATCGCCATCGGCGATGCCCTGCTCGCTTGCGTCGCCGGGATGGATCATCACCGTCGGCCACTTCTCGTTGGCCAGCGACGTCGGCGTCTCGTTGAAAGTCGAATTGAGAAAGCCGCGCGCCGGAGACGTCGCCAGACGAAACGGATGTTCGGCGTCCGCAGCCTCGACCACGGCCCAGTGATCGGGCAGCGCCGGCATGTCATCGACCGGTCCTGAGTTATACGGACTGCGGAACGGAACCCGCGGCCAGTCGGGCTTGAAGCGGAATTTGCCGTCCGGCCAGTTGAAGCCATCGAGATAATGCGCCTTTTCGAAGGGCGGCTGGAAATCGAGCCACTTGTTGGCCTCGAGTTCAGCCAAAGTGCCGCGGTTGGAGCGACGCAGCATGTCGTCGATCAACTCGCGCGGGCTCATGGCAAACCCCTTGTGCTCGGCACCGAGACGCTGAGCCAGCGCGACGATCACCTCGTGATTGTTGCGGCATTCGCCCGGCGGCTCGACCAGTTTCGGTCCGAGCAGAATGTATTGATGGCCGCCGCCGCGATAGATGTCGTCATGCTCGAGGAAGGTCGTCGCCGGCAGCACGATGTCGGCGACCTGCGCCGTCTCGGTCATGAATTGCTCGTGGACACAGACGAAAAGATCGTCGCGCGCGAAGCCATGCTTCACCAGGGTCTGGTCTGGCGCCACCGACATGGGGTTAGTGTTCTGGATGAACAGCGCATCGACCGGCGGGCCGCCCCGCAGCGCGTCGCGGTCGCCAGTGAGGATCGGCCCGATTTTCGACTGATCCAGCATCCGCACCGACGGATCGAAGGCGTCGGCACCCTCGATGAGCGTTTTGTCGAGCCCGAAGATGTCGTTGTTGTTGTGGAAGGCGCCGCCGCCCTCGTACTGCCAGGCGCCGGTCACCGCGGCGATCGACAGCGCCGCATGCATGTTGGCCGCGCCATTGCGCGAGCGGGCAAAGCCGTAGCCCAGCCGGAAGTAAGTGCGTTTGGTCTCACCGATCAGCCGGGCGAATTCCTCGATGGTCTCGACCGGCGCGCCGGTGATCGCGGAGGCCCAGTGCGGATCGCGCGATTTCAGATGCGCCTCCAGTTCGCGCGGCGCATCGGTGTATTTGTCGAGGTAGGCCCAGTCCGCCTTGCCGTCGCGGAACAGGCAATGCATCACCGCGCAGGCGAGCGCGCCGTCGGTGCCGGGCTTCACCAGCACAGGCAGATCGGCCTGCTCCATGGTGCCGTTCATATAGACATCGACGGCCGCGATTTTCGCGCCGCGCTCTTTCCGCGCGCGCGTCGCGTGGGTCATGACATTGACCTGAGTGTTCACCGGATTGGTGCCCCAGATCACGACGAGATCGGACTTGGCCATCTCGCGCGGATCGCTGCCGGCGATCTTTCCGGTGCCGGCGGCAAAGCCCGCCCAGGCCGGATTGACGCAGATAGTGGAATGGAAACCGGAGTATTTCTTGACGTTGCGCAGCCGGTTGATGCCGTCGCGCATCACGAGGCCCATGGTGCCGGCATAGAAATAAGGCCAGACGCTTTCCGCGCCGTGACGGGCCTCGGCCTTCAACAGCTGCTCGGCGACAATGTCGAGGGCGTCATCCCAGGCGATGCGGCGAAACTCGCGCGAGCCTTTATCGCCGACGCGCTGCAGCGGGTGCATCAGCCGGTCGGCGTGATGCTCGCGCTCGGCATAACGTGCGACCTTGGCGCAGACGACGCCGGCCGTGTAGTCGTTGTCGCGGGCGCCGCGCACCCGGCCGATCGTTCGCTCGTCGATCAGTTCGACCTCGAGTGCGCAGGTCGAAGGGCAATCATGCGGACAGGCGGAATGGCCGATCCGGGTGGCCTGTTTCGGGGGGCGCACGGTCTGGTTCATGGCCGCGATTATACCGGCGGAGTCGCGGCACGTCGCCATCTTGTCACGGCGACGGCAAGCAAAGGGCCGCCCCCTGAGGAGCGGCCCTTTGGATCACGCTGGGCTCTTAGCCGACGATTTCGTTGCCGGAGAAGAACTGGGCGATTTCGATCGCCGCGTTTTCCGGCGAGTCGGAACCGTGAACCGAGTTCTCGCCGATCGACTTCGCGTGGGTCTTGCGGATAGTGCCGTCGGCCGCCTTCGACGGGTCGGTAGCGCCCATCACGTCACGGTACTTGGCAATGGCCCCTTCGCCTTCGAGGACCTGCACAACGACCGGAGCCGAGATCATGAAGTCGACGAGTTCGCCGAAGAACGGCCGCGCCTTGTGCACCGAATAGAACTGCTCGGCCTGTTCCTTGGTGATGCGCACGCGCTTCTGCGCGACGATGCGCAGACCGGCCTTTTCGATCATGGCATTGATCGCGCCGGTCAGGTTCCGCTCGGTGGCATCGGGCTTGAGGATCGAAAAAGTACGCTCAACCGCCATCGGGTTTAAATCCTTCAGTGGAATTGATCGGAACGATGTCCGACATTGATTGGAGGGGAGATTGCGGGCGGCTTATACCGGGGGCCGAGGGGCCCCGGCAAGGCCGGTTTTGCCTCATCTTTCAACGCGTTTTCCGCGAGCGCCGGAGACCTTCATGAAATCCCGCTACCAGATGTTCGCCGCCTACAATGCCTGGTGCAACGAGCGGCTTTACGACGCCGCCGCCAAGGTGCCGGACGCGGAATACCGGGCCGACCGCGGTGCCTTCTTCAAGTCGCTGCACGGCACGCTGAACCACCTCCTGGTTGCCGACCGCATCTGGATGCGCCGCTTTACCGGCGCCGGCGAAATCCCGCCGGGCCTCGATGCCATCCTGTTCGACAAGTTCGAGGATTTGCGCGCCGCGCGCCGCTCGCAGGACGTCCTCATCAATCGTTACATCGACGGACTCGATCAGGAGAAGCTGTCGGGGATGCTGCGCTACAAGACCGTCACGACCCCGCAGAAAACCATCGAGCAGCCGCTGGCGCCGGCGCTCGATCATTTCTTCAATCACCAGACGCACCACCGCGGCCAGGCGCATGCCCTGCTAACAGCCATCGGCGGCAATGACGCAGCGCCGAGCTTCGACCTGCTCGTCCTGCAGCGGGAGAGCGGCATGGCGCGCAGCGCGGCAGGCTGACCCGACAGACCTATTGCGCGGCGCAAGCGCGTCGGCCACAAGGCGCGCATTATGCTGATTATCGACAACCTCACCGTCCGCATTGCCGGCCGCGCGCTGCTGGAAGACGCCAGCGCCCGGGTCACGCCCGGCGCGCGCGTCGGCCTGATCGGGCGCAACGGCACCGGCAAGTCGACCCTGTTCAACGTCATCACCGGGCAGCTTGGGGCCGAGACCGGCTCCGTCAGCATCCCGCCGCGCTGGCGCATCGGCCGCCTCGCCCAGGAAGCCCCGAACGGTCCCGAAAGTCTGCTGGAGGTCGTGCTGCAGGCGCCGAGCGAGCGCACCGACTTGCTTGCCGAGGCGGAAACCGCCACCGACCCGCACCGGATCGCCGAGATCCAGTCGCGGCTCGCCGACATCGGCGCCCATGCCGCCCCCGCCCGCGCCGCCGCCATCCTGTCCGGCCTCGGCTTCTCGCCGGCGGACCAGCAGCGGCCCTGCACCGAATTCTCCGGCGGCTGGCGCATGCGCGTCGCGCTCGCCGCGACCTTGTTCGCCGAGCCGGACCTCTTGCTGCTCGACGAGCCGACCAACTATCTCGACATCGAAGGCACGTTGTGGCTGCAGGACCATCTGGCGAAATATCCGCACACCATGATCGTGGTCAGCCACGATCGTGACCTGCTCGACCACTCGGTCAATCAGATCCTCGCCCTCGAGGCCAAGAAGCTGACGCTCTACAAGGGCGGCTATTCCGACTACGAGCGGCTGCGCAGCGAACGCCTCGCGCTCGACCAGAAGATGATCAAGAAGCAGGAGGCACAGCGCGCGCATCTCCAAGCCTTCGTCGATCGCTTCCGCGCCAAGGCCACCAAGGCGCGGCAGGCGCAATCGCGCATCAAGATGCTGGCGAAGATGCAGCCGATCGTGTCGATGACGACCGAGGATGTGCGGCCGATCAACATCCCCGCGCCGGACAAGCTCTTGTCGCCACCGATCATCGCCACTGAAGGCGTCGCCGTCGGTTACGAGCCCGGCCATCCGGTGCTGAGCGACGTGTCGCTGCGTATCGACAATGACGACCGCATCGCGCTGCTGGGCGCCAACGGCAACGGCAAATCGACCTTGGTGAAGCTGCTGGCCGGGAGACTGAAGCCCGAGCGCGGCAACGTGACCCGCGCCGCGCCGCTCAAGGTCGGCTACTTCGCCCAGCATCAGGTCGATGAACTCGACCTCAACGACAGCCCTTACGATCACGTGCGCCGCCTGATGCCCGATCAGCCGGAAGCCCGGGTCCGCGCCCGCGTCGGCGCCATCGGCTTTTCCGGGGACGCGGCGAATACCAAGGTCGAGAAACTATCCGGCGGCGAGAAGGCGCGCCTGATGCTGGGCCTGTCGACGTTCGAAGCGCCGCATCTCATCATTCTCGACGAGCCGACCAACCATCTCGACATCGACAGCCGCGGCGCGTTGATCGAGGCGATCAACGACTTCCCCGGCGCCGTAATCTTGGTGTCGCACGACCGCTATCTGCTTGAGGCTTGCGTCGACCGGCTGTGGCTGGTGGCGAACGGCCGTGTCAAACCCTTCGACGGCGACCTCGAAGACTATCACCGCTTCATCCTGTCGGACGGCAAGCCGGCGAGCGTCGCCAAGGCGGCGCCGCGCGTCGATCCGGCAGAGGTGCGCCGTACCGCCGCCGAAAAACGCGCCGAGACTGCGCCTTTGCGCAAGAAGATCCAAAAGGCCGAAAGCGACATCGCCCAGCTCAACAAGCAGCTCGCCAAACTCGATCACACGCTGTCGGATGGCGAGCTGTTCACGAAGGATCCGGCGCGCGCCGCCGAGCTGTCGAAGACACGCGCCAACGTCGTCGCGGCGATCGCGAAAGCCGAGGAGGAATGGCTCGAAGCCTCGAGCCAGCTGGAACAGGCGTAACGTCTATCGCGTCAATTGACGCGAGCCGGCGCGCGTCGCGCTGCAGGCTTCTTCTTCGCCACCGGCTTCGGCTTCTGCGCTTCCGGCAACGCATCGACCACCTTCAGGCGACCGGACGCGAACGTGTACACGCCGGGCCAATGCCCGGCCACATAGGTTAGCACCACCCGGCGTTCGTTGTTCTCCGCGCCAATGGCGACGTTGCTCGGGGCGCCGGCGCGGCGCACCACCTGGCATTCGGACATGCCGGGCGCGACGCCGCCGAGTGGCACTTCCGATGCCGCGGCGGGCATGGCTCCGCCGGCGAGATCGCCGGCCACGGATCCGACCTGCGGCGCGGCGGCGGGGCTTGACGATGCGGGATCGGGCGCTGCGGGCGCGCAGCTGCCATCAGGATTGACCAGGTCTTCCGGAGCAACCGGCCCGCTCGGCCCCAGCGAGAAGTTTTTGGCTGTGCCCATCGAGCCGGAGCCGTCCTCGCGCGACAGCAGGCTGCTCACAGGCTTCGAGAACCAGCCGGCGTCGGAGCGAAACGTATCGCTCATGCTGTTCAGGCTGCCGCAGCCGCCGAGGACAAGCGCCATGAGCGCCGCGCCCGCTATCGAAAGTTTCGAGTTCACCTCGCGTCGCACCAAGACCAACATCCCCGGATCAACTTTGCGCCAGTCAAACTATCATCTTGTCCCTTAAGACCTATTTTGCGTCATCACAATGGCAGCGGCAACTCCGCCAGTGGCCGAGCGAGCAAATCCTTGCATCGAACCTGAGCGCGACGATCAAGCCTTCTTGACCCAACGGCCCTGC
>JAEZEY010000351.1 GCA_023432845.1 Pseudomonadota bacterium | reverse complement strand
CTGTAAGGAAGCAAGAGTGGGTCCCCGCTTTCGCGGGGACGAACGGAGTATAGATCAGTGCTCAAGGAACATCACGTCGCGGATTGCTCGCCCGCCACCCGCGAGCGCAAGGCGATGCGCTGCTCGCGCGACACATGCAGCAGATCGGCGGCGCGCCAGATCAGGTTGTCCTCGAACTCGGTCACGTTGCCGTCGGCGAACACCACCTGCCACATCATCTCGACGATGCGGGCGCGCTGCTTCTCGTCGAGCGCGCGATTGAGCCGCGTGATGAACTGATAAAGGTCGATGGCCTTCTCGTCGGCTTCCTCGGCGCGCGTCAACAGCCTGTCGGTCGCCTCGTCGTCGAGGTCGAAACGTTGCTTGATCAGGTCGCGCAGCCGGGCACGTTCGGTCTCGCTGACACCACCGTCGATCCCCGCAGTATGAACGAGCAGCGCCGCGGCGGCGAGGCGGTAGTCGGTTTCGGCGAAGTCGTCCGAACGAGGCTCATCCCCGCTCAGCTCGCCGAAAAATTTCATGATCGCATCGAACATGGCCGGTCCTGCTTGAGCATGATCTTATCCGAAAACCGCGGGACAATTTTCGGGATCATGCTTCCGTCGTCGGGCGCTTTCGCAACATGCGCCCTATCCGCCTTCAATCTAGGCCGGATCAGATCGGATGCTCGTGACAAATTCGCAAGGTTTAGGCAACGCGGCTCTGGGCCGCGACCGTGGCGCCGGAAAGGCTCTAGCGGACGGCCTTGCCTTGGCTGGAGGCCAGCAGCGCCAGATTGTTGGCGACGTATTTGTTGGCGGGGTCGAGGCGCTGGGCCGCCGTCAGGCTGTCGCGGGCCCGCTTCAGGTCGCCGCGCAGGATGTAGGAATAACCCTGGTTGTTGAGCACCTCGGCGGTCGGTCCGGCGATCTCGCGGGCCTTGCTATAGGCGCGGTCGGCCTGGGCGAAATCGCGCAGCCGGTCGGCCGAGGCAGCCAGGCCAATCCAGGCCTCGGAACTGCGGGGGTCGAGCTGGGTCGCGCGGCGGAAATGGCGCTCGGCCTCGCGGAAATGATTCGCCCGATAGGCGGCCCGGCCCTCGGCGATCGCTTCGGCCCCGCCGGAACCGGCGGGCTCGTCGCCCGGCAGGACCAGCACCGGCTTGGCATCGGCTGCCCGGGGCTTCTCGGAGCCCTTGCCGCCGATTGAGCCGGTCACGTCACCGGGCTGCGCCAGAGCGAGCGCCAGGGTGCCTCCCTGGCTCCCTTGGGGCTTGCCGGCGGCCACGCGGTCGCTGGTGGTGTTGCAGGCGGCCAGCATAAGGGCGGCGCCAGCCAGAAGGACTGCTTTTCCGGGAGCGATAGTCATCAGTCGGACCCATGGAATCGCGTTGAGCATGCGAGCCACAGGCTAGGGCGGCATGGTTAATGGAACCTTACCGATGGTAATGTGGTGCTCCCCCATTCGCGGGCCGCTGCGCCGGATACCCGCCGGTGACGCCGCTGTGGTATGGGCGTTTTTTGGATTCTTGTTTTTGCCGCGTTTTCTTCACGCGAACCGGTTTCCACTTCGCTCGAAAACGCTCCTGGGAGCCCTCAATGCCGTCGACCTATCTCGACTCCGCCGTGTTCCGCGACGTGTTCACGACGCCGGCAATGCGTCAGGTGTGGTCGGACGAAAATCGCACCCAGAAGTACCTCGATTTCGAGCGGGCACTGGCAGTGGCGCAGGGCCGGCTGAAGATCATCCCACAGGAGGCCGCCGACGAGATCGCCCGGCACTGCGTGCTGGCCGAGCTCGACATGGCCAAACTGAAGGAGGCCACCGAGCGCGTCGGCACGCCGATCATGCCGGTGGTCCAGCAACTGGTGAAGCTGTGCAAGGACAAGCACGGCGAATGGGTGCACTGGGGCGCGACCACACAGGACGTGATGGACACCGCGACCGTGCTGCAGATCGCCGAGTCGCTCGACCTGATCGGCGCCGAGCTCGACGGCATCTGCGACGGCCTCGCCGCGCTGGCGAAAAAATATCGCGACACGCCGATGGCCGGCCGCTCCTACCTGCAACAGGCGGTGCCGATCACTTTCGGCTACAAGATGGCGACCGTGCTCGCCGGCTTCGAGCGCCATCGCGAGCGGCTCATGCAGCTCAAGGCGCGCGTGCTGGTCGGCGAATTCGGCGGCGCCGCCGGCACCCTGTCGTCGCTCGGCAATGATGGCCTGAAGTGCCAGGCCGAGTTGATGAAGGAGCTCCAGCTCGCGCCGCCCGCGATCACCTGGCACACGGTGCGCGACAATATCGCCGAGGCCGGGACCTTCCTCGCACTGGTCACCGGGCTGTGCGCCAAGCTCGCGCTCGACGTGAAGCTGCTGATGCAGACCGAGATCGAAGAGGCCTATGAACCGTCGGCGCCGGGCCGCGGCTCGTCCTCGACCATGCCGCAGAAGCGCAACCCGATTTCGTCGGTCTACATCACCGCGCAGAACGCGATGGTGAAGCAGCATGCCGGTGCGCTGCTGGAGTCCATGGTGCAGGACCATGAGCGCAGCGCCGGCGCCTGGCAGATCGAGTGGCTCGTCCTGCCCGAGATTTTCATGCTGGCAGCCGGCGCGCTGGCACAGACGCGCTTTCTCGCCGAAGGCCTGCGGATCAACGAGAAGAACATGGCCGACAACCTCACGATCACCAATGGCCTCATCATGTCGGAAGCGGTGATGATGAAGTTGGGCGATCGCATGGGCCGCGACCACGCCCATCATCACGTCGCGGCGATCGGCCGCGAAGCTGCCAAATCCGGCCGGCCGCTGATCGACCTGCTCGCCGAGGACAAGGAAATCGCGCAATACGCCACGCGCCAGGATCTCGAGACGATGATGAACCCGGGCAATTATCTCGGCGCCGCCGGCGAAATGGTCGATCGCGTGCTCAAGGGGCGGGGAAAGTAAGACTTCCCAGTCTGTCATGCCCCGCGAAAGCGGGGCATCCAGTAATCCCCGAGATTCATTGAGCCGAGAGCTTGGTGGCCACTGGATCGTCCGCTTTCGCGGACGATGACGACGCTGTAGTGGGCATCGTCCGCGCGATCAGCGAGGCGACGATGAAGGTCGCGACGCCGATGCCGGCGAACAGCATCGGCAGGGTCGCGCCGAAGTGCTGCAGCAGCGCCACCAGCACCGTGCCGCCCGTCATGAAGGCGGCGTTGAGCACATTCACCGCGGCGACCGTGCGCGCGCGATAGTCCTTGTCCGACCAGGCCTGCACCGCGGCGAAGGACGGCACAATGAACAGGCCGCCGGCAATGGCGAGACCGGCAAGATCGATGGCGACGCGAATGCCGAGCATGGTCGAGAACACCTGTGCCGGCGTCTGGCCCGCCGCACCGGCGGCGACGCCGAACGTGGCAAAGCCAAGATCGCAGGCGAAAACGCCGAGCAGCAGCGCGCCGAAGAAGGTGATACGCAAGACAATGCGGCCGCGCGCCAGCATGGCGGCGAGCCCCGAGCCGATGCCGACCGCCACCGAGAACAGCGCCAGATAGGCCGTCACCGTGTCCTCGTTGCCGCCGATCAGGGTCTTGATCAGAGGCGGCAGCAGCGACAATACGACGATGCCGACGAGCCAGAACCAGCTCGTCACCAGCGCGCCCCACCACAGCCGCGGATCGGCGCGCAGGTGGCGGATCATCGCCACCGTGGAGCGCGCGATGTTGCGGCTGATCTTGAGATGCGGCGCGCCTTCGCCGCTCGGCGGAATGCGCAAGGCCGCCAGCCAGCACGACAAGGCAAAGCCGATCACCAGAACGCCGAAGGTGGCGGCGCCACCGCGATGCGCGGCAATGCCGCCGACAATGGTGCCGGTCAGAATGGCGATGAAGGTCGCGCCCTCGATCAGCGCATTGGCGGCCGGCAGTTTCTCGGGCGGCTGATGATCCGGCAGAATGCCGTATTTGATCGGACCGAACAGCGCGGCGATGACGCCGAACAGGCCGAGCGCCACGAACATCAGCGCGACCGATTTGTGCATGTGGCCATACAGCGCGAGGCCAGCGACGAAGATCTCGACGAACTTCACCCATTGCGCCACGCGCGCCTTGTCGAACCGGTCGGCCAGTTCGCCGCCGAGGCCGGACAGGAAGAAATAGGGGGCGATAAACACGGCGCCCGCGAGCGTGATCAGCACCTCGGCCTGGCCCGCCGTTACGGAGGCGCTGAACAGGATGAGGAAGACCAGCGAGGTCTTGAGGAAATTGTCGTTGAATGCCGCGAAGAACTGGCACCAGAACAGGGGTGCGAATCGGCGCGACAGCAGGAGCGGCGTGGCCATGCCGTTCCATAGCATGACACCGCAAGCGCAGCGAATATTCAGGACGTCATCGTCCGCGAAAGCAGCCGATCCAGTATACGCAGGCTTTCAGGTGATTACTGGATGCCCCGCTTTCGCGGGGCATGACAGATTGGGGTTTTGCGGCGCATGAATGACTGCCCGCTTGAACGCGTTGTCAGCGCGCGCGGCCGATCCGCCGCCGGCGCTTGGGCTCGGCGGGCTGCAAATCACGGTTCTGCACAATGAGCGCGGCGGTGCCGCAGGCGAGAGCGATGGCGAGCGCGATCGTGAACAGATTGATCCACATGGTCTGGCTCCTTCGCTGGCGCGCGGGACGGGCCCGCGCGTATTCCAAGAATTCGGCCGAAAAGAACGCACGGCGGAAAATTCCGTTCCACGCCGCGCGTCACCCCATGCGGAGCGGATTACCGTCATGGAATCGCAGCAGAAAATTCTAGAGTCTTCGGCGCGACGTCACAACCGCAGTGAGGACTGCAGTTCCCCCAGCAGAACGCGCAGGTCGAGCTCGCGCAGTTCGGTATAAGTTTTGCGAAGCCAGCGCTGCAATTCGATATGCGCATCGAGCGGTATGTTGCGCGCATTGGCCAACTGATCGTCGGCAAAGGAGAAGGGCGGCGTCTCGATAAATTTGCGCGAGGCCGCCGCCAGAGCCGGCAGCCGCAGGATCGTGCCGCTGCGGTCGCTGGTCGGAAAGCGGTCGCGATGCTGTGCCGGCCCGAGCATTTCATTGTGCACCGGCGTCAGCGCCGCAGCCGGAAAGCGCGCGCGCAAGCTGCGATAGGCATCGCCGGCGGCTTTGTCCGATGAGATCATGAACAGGATGACCGGCGCGATGGCGCGCTTGCGCGCTTCCTCGGCGAAGCCGATGCGATGGGCGATGTCGAAGAAGGCCTGAAAGGATTCGGCGCCGACATCCACGACCTTGCCGCCGCCCTCTTCGCTGACAAGCTGATCGAACAGGGCCATCTGGCCCTGTACGCTGCCGATCTCGGCGACAGTCGTTTCGGCCGGCGCGAATTGCCGCAGCCGGTTCTCGGCCTGGCCCGGACCAAGATCGAAGGCGCGCGCGGCGCGGCCCTCATGCGCGTGATATCCGATCAGCACGCGCGACAGCAGCGTCTTGCCGACGCGCGGCCGTGGGGAAGCGACGATGTAAACGGAGTGGCGAAACGACATCGTCTTTGAAAGCCAGCTGACGAAAGCGGAGAGACTACGTCCAATAAAGACAAACGGCGCTGTCGTCGAGACAGACGCCGTTGGCAATTCGGATGCGCGGGAAAAACCGGAAGGCTTTAGCCGGCGACCTGACGGACGTTGCTTTCCGCCTTCGGCGACAAAAGGTCGACGAGCTTGACCTTGTCGTATTCGGCCCAGACCTGGCCGAGCCAGTGGCGCACATAGCCGCGCAGCACGAAAGAGTAATTGGCAGCTTCACCCTTGCCCGACTTGTTGGCGACGAACTGCACGTAAGGCACGCTCGCCACCTCGACCTGCTCGGTCGCCATCTCGTTGAGCTTCGGGATGGTGATTTCCTGCGCGTTCTTGATCTGGTTGAAATACGAATTGTAGGTCGCCGGATCCCAGTCGAAGAACGAGGTGTCGTTGATGTGGTTCTTGACCAGGAAGTAGCTGGCGTCGCCGACGAAGCGTGCGGTCTCGGCGATCTCCTGCAGCGAGGCGATCGACGGCCCGAGGATATGGAACACCGCGAAGGTGATCTGGCCCTTCTTGGCGGATTCAAGGAAGCCGATGTCGCTCAGCGCCTGCAGCGTCGAGGACAGGAGGCCGGCGCGGATGTCGATCACCGTGACCTGCGCCGGCGTCGAGCCGAGCGTGTCGAAGATCTTCATCTGGTCGGCGACCGAATTCACATCGACGATTTCGGTGTGATCGGGATGAAAGCGGGTCAGCGTGCCGCGCGGCGTCTCGGTGTCGAAGGCGCGCGTCGGGATATGGTGCGCGCCGAAATAGTCGAGCAGCGTGCGGGCGACGGTGGTCTTGCCGACTCCGCCTTTGTCGGCACCCACGATAACGACGGCTGGTTTTGCCATTTGGTCACTCTGGAAGCGAATTGCGACAGTATTGGTGCCGCGCCAAGCTTTGTCACACCGGGGAAGGGGCGCTTGCCACTTTCCCACAGGAACACGGTCCCCATGGGACCGGCGGGAGAGGTCCTGCCACTGCCGGACCGCCCATTGCGCCCCGCTTTGCCCCGCGCCGAGGCTGCCCGGGAATTGAATTTTTGGCAAGAAAGAAACCGTTTTCGCCACTCGCCGGCTGTGTTTTGACGGGTTTGGCGGTGTCGCGTGCTCAAATGCGCGGCTCGATGTCCCCGGGCGGCAGATCGCCAATCGGCCCCAGCGCCTGCTGGTCGCGCCGGAACAGCGGCTCGCTCTGGATGTAGAGCGTGAGCAGTTCGGCCAAGGCGATCAGCGAGTCCTTGTGGGTGCGCTCCCAGCCGTGGCTGGCGTCGAGACCGAAACAGACCAGCGCAGCGCGGATGTCGTTGCCGGCCTCGACCGCGGCGGCGCCGTCTGAACGGTAATAGCGGAACACATCGCGCGAGTGGGCGATGTCGTTGTCCTGCGCCAGCCTGATGAGGTTGCGGGTCAGGTGCCAGTCGAACGGCCCGGCGGAATCCTGCATGGCGATGGTGACGCCATAGGTCGAGGTGTTCTGCCCCGGCGCGATGGTGCCATTGTCGACGGCGACCAGTTCCGACACGTCGCCGTGCAGCACCGCGCTGGCGCCGACGCCGATCTCCTCCGCCAGTGTGAACAGGAGATGGCAGTCGATCGGCAGCTTGGCCTTGGCTTTGCGGATAGCGCGGGCGGCGGCCATCATCGCGGCAACGCCGGCCTTGTCGTCGAGATGGCGCGACACGATGAAGCCGGTCTTGACGAATTCCGGCGGCGCATCGACCGACACCACGTCGCCGACATGGACGCCCAATGCCCTCGTCTCCTCGGCAGTCTCGGTTCTGGCGTCGAGGCGGACTTCGAGATTGGTCCAGGCGCTCGGCTGGGTATCGACTTCATCATTGTAGGTGTGGCCGGACGCCTTTAGCGGCAGGATGGTGCCGCGGATCTGCCCGTCGTCGGTGAAGACATTGACCCGCGCGCCTTCGGCGAAGCGCGCCGACCAGTGGCC
>JAEZEY010000303.1 GCA_023432845.1 Pseudomonadota bacterium | reverse complement strand
CCCTGGTAGCGGACGCCGCCGATGTGGAACCTGTCGAGGATCTCCTTGTTGGTGAAGTCATTGCCGGAGAAGGTGTCCCCGCCGAAGAAGAAGAGGTTGACGAACAGTTGGCCGACCTTCTCCTCGTCGCTCATCGCGGCGATGGTCTGCTCGACCCAGGCGACCTGCTCGTCGTCGAGGTTGTAGGGGGCGGCCGTGAGATCTACCAGAAGGGCCATGGTGTGACTCCCGTCATCGGTGGCTGGGTGGGTGGGGGTGAAGGATGGTCGGCGACCGTGGCGGTCAGCGACTCTCGTCTCGGTTGCGGCTACTTGACCGGGGGCATCGTGATCCGGCGCTGCCCGGAGAGCGTCTCCCAGGGCACGACGTCGGGGAGCTTGGCGTCGAACTCGGCGATCAGCGATGCCTGGTAGGCACCCTCGAACTGCCCGTCGAGGAACTTCGGCAGTGCCTCGGCTGTGAACCGCAGCCAGGACCGCTTCTCCTCGCCGGGCAGGATCGGGTAGAACAGGCAGCCGACCTTCGCGGCGGCGTCCCGATCGCCCGGCGCGTCGCCGATCAGCATGATGTGGTTCGCCGGATACTTGCCGACCGCCGCGTACTGGACATGCTCGGCCTTGCTGCCCATCTCCTGACCGGCGATCACGTGCATGTACTGGGCGAGGCCGTGTTCGGCCCACTCGCGACGCAGCGCCTCCACCGGGGTGGCCGAGACGGTCATCTCGTCGACCCGGTCGTACATCGCCTCCATGGCGGCGCGGACGCCGGGGAACGGCCCGCAGCCGTGCACCATGTCGGCGATCGACGCGTTCACAGCGTCGCCCCACGCGATCATCCGGTCGGCGGTCGGGGACGGGTTCTCGGCGGCCCAGGCGGCCAGACCCGTGTCGGACAGCGGGTAGGGCGACTCGATGAACGCCGTCAGCTCGGGGTACTCGGGGATCGTGACGCCGCGCTCGGCGACGTCGGCCCGGTCCCGCAACTCGTCGAGCAGTTGGCGCAGCGCCAGCCAGCGGTTCAGCCCCCGGGTCACCGAACCGAGGTTGACGAACAGGGCGGTCTCCCGCGCGATCGTCGAGATCGGCTGCAGGTCCCAGAGCCTGATGGAACAGGGGGTGAAACACTCCTGGTGCTTGATGTCCATGGCGTCCATGGCGCAGCCGTCGGAGTCGATGCCGACGAAGAAGTCCTTCGTCGGGATGAAGTCGACCAGCTCTCGCGCCGCTTCGGGGATGGCAGCGGATGTCGGGTCGATGGACTCGGTGGATTCTGTAGCTTCGTTACTCACGGGATCTCCTGGACCTCGGGCGGTGGAACCAGTAGACCGACACCCGCGAAAGCGCGGCAACGAGTTGCCATGGCTTGCCGCGGCCGGCCCGCGGGTGTGCCCGCGGGGCCTCAGGCCAGCGTGATGCGCTGGCTCAGCAGGTGGCTCTCCCCCGGCTGCAGGGTGATCGCATGGTCGCCGATGTTGGCGGCCTCGAGGCAGATCATCTGAGTCCACTCGTCGTCGCCGAGGTCGGCCAGCGCCGCCGCCTTGGTGACCCACGGGTTCCAGACCACGAGGTTGGCCGCCCCCCGGTCCGCGACGGCGAGGGCACGCTGCCAGCCCGGATCGTCCAGTACCACCGGGCCGTGCTCGCCGTAGATCCGGTCGGTCTCGCCGGTGATAGCGAGCTCGCCGTCCTGGACCCGTGGCTCGGGCGGACCGGAGGCCGTCTTGTCGAGGTAGCTGAGCCCGTCCAGGCCGCGGAGCGCCACCTCGCGGACGTCGCTCACCGCGAGGTAGGTGTGCAGCGCAGACTCGAATCTGAAGGGCCGGTCGTCGGCGTTCACCACCCCGAGGTCGATGCCGAAGTAGTCGGGGGTGAAGGTGGCCCGCAGCCGCGCGGAGAAGGTGAACGGGAAGTCGGGCTGGTCGGGCAGGTCAAGGCTGTCGAGAACGTAGTCCACGGCCAGGCGGCCGTCGGTGTCGAGGGTGTCGTCGACGGTGCGTCGCGTCCACCGCTGCAGCCGCCCGAAGCCGTGTGCGGGGCGGCGGTCGCCGCCGGGCCCCGTCCCGAACCACGGGAACACCACCGGGACGCCGCCACGTATCGCGTGGCCGTGGGCGAACCGGGAGTGCCTGCTCAGCCACAGCACGGGACGGTGGCCGTCGGGCTGCCACGCCCAGGCATGCGCGCCGTGGTCGAAGATCGCGTAGTGGCCGCCGCCCGGGCGGGCCTCGACTCCGGCCAGCGGGTCGCGGGTTACCTGGTACCCCACCCCGGGCCCGGTCTCAGGACGTTTCGGTCACGAACGGCGAGCGGACGTCGCCGCGGGGGCGTGGGAAGCCCACCTCGATCTCGACGATCGCGGTGTCGATCATGCCGGCGACCACCTTGCGGTCCTCCTCGGACAGGTCGAGGCCGCTCTCCGCGACGAGTTCACCCGGATCGAGCTCGGCGAACACCCGCTGCATCAGTCCTGTGATGAGGTCGACCGCGATCGCGTCCAGGCCCTCACCGAACGGCGGCTGTTCCCACCCCTGACCAGCCTCGTCGCGCATCTCGTCCACCTCTCCCTCCCCGGCAGAGGAAGGTTACCCGCCCGCTTGGACATTGACCGCCCCCAGCGGCTACCTTGGCAGCGATTCGAGCTTGGGGGCGGTAGCTCAGCCGGTCAGAGCAGGGGACTCATAATCCCTGGGTCGCGGGTTCGCGCCCCGCCCGCCCCACCAGGCTAGGTACCTCCTCGGCGCCGGCGTCGGCGAGCGCGAGGACCGACAAGGGCGAGGTCGAGATGAGTCTGCCGTCGGGCACCTGGCTGCTGACCGCCACCTTGACGAAGCGATAACCCGGCGACCAGTCCACGCC
>JAEZEY010000258.1 GCA_023432845.1 Pseudomonadota bacterium | reverse complement strand
CGGTGCACGCACGATGACACGGTCGCGCCGCCCGGCGCGCCACTCCCCGAGCTTTTCGGGGAGACGGAAGGGGAAGCCGGCGTGACCCGCGCCGCTCAAACAACAGGGCCAGCGGAGCGTTGGATGGCGCGGCGACGGGTGGGGTTTTGCTTGCCGCGAACTTCGCCCCCACCCGGCTCGCTATCGCTCGCCACCCTCCCCGAAGACGGGGAGAGATAAGAAGGCTTACTTCCGCTCCAGCCTTGCCAGCAGACTCGACGTATCCCAGCGGCTGCCGCCCATCTTCTGCACGTCGGCGTAGAATTGATCGACCAGCGCGGTGACGGGCAGGGTGGCGCCGTTCCTGCGCGCTTCGGCCAGACAGATGCTCAGGTCTTTGCGCATCCAGTCGACCGCGAAGCCGAAGTCGAACTTGCCTTCGTTCATGGTCTTGTAGCGGTTCTCCATCTGCCACGACTGCGCCGCGCCCTTGGAAATGGTGGCGATCAGCTTCTCGATGTCGAGGTTGGATTTCTTGGCGAAGTGAATCGCTTCCGCAAGGCCCTGCACGACACCGGCGATGCAGATCTGGTTGCACATCTTGGCAAGCTGACCCGCGCCCGGTTCGCCCATCAGATTGCAGGCGCGCGCATAGGCGTCGATCACCGGCTTGGCCTTGTTGAAGATGGCTTCGTCGCCGCCGCACATCACGGTGAGCACGCCGTTCTCGGCGCCGGCCTGGCCGCCCGACACCGGCGCGTCGATGAAGTCGAAGCCCGACTTCTTCGCCGCAGCATAAAGCTCGCGCGCGATATCCGCGGAGGCGGTGGTGTGATCGACGAATATGGTGCCCTTGCCCATGGCCTGGAAGGCGCCATCCTTGCCGAGCGTGACTTCGTTAAGGTCGTTGTCATTGCCGACGCAGCACATGACGAGGTCCTGGCCCTTGGCGGCTTCGGCTGGGGTCTTGCCCACCTTGCCGCCGAACTGGGCGGCCCACTTCTCGGCCTTGGCAGTGGTGCGGTTGTAGACGGTGACGTCATGGCCGCCCTTGTTCTTGAGGTGGCCGGCCATCGGGTAGCCCATGACCCCAAGGCCCAGAAACGCAACCTTCGCCATCGAGAAGTCCTCCCATTTTTCCGGCGGCCCGAATTTCGTGCCGATCCGGGTCGAAATTTCTGCGGCCCGTCCGGCGCGCCGCGTTCGGGTCCATAGGTCATTGTCGGGGCGGGCGCGTCAACCGTCTAGGTCCGCCGGGCGTAGCCGGGTCTCTTGCATCGGCCGCGGCAAACGGCCAAATGGCGTGCAGACGAGACCTTGGAATAGGTCCGGCCGGCGAGAAGGGAACGATCATGGCGGTGAGCAAGGACGAAGTGTTGAGCGCTCTGGCGAAGGTCCGCTCGCCCAACGGTGCGCCGCTCACCGGCGAGAAAGTGCTGTCCGACATCGTTGCCACTGACGGCAAGGTGTTCTTCTCGATCACGGTCGACGCCGCGGCGGTGAAGGCCTGGGAACCGGTAAGAGCCCAGGCCGAGGCTGCCGTGCGGGCGCTGCCGGGCGTCACCTCGGCGCTGGTCGCGCTGACCGCCGAGAAGACCGCCAAGGGGCCGGCGCCGTCGCATCAGGCACAGGGGCATAATCATGGCCGTGCGCATTCACACGGACCGGCCAAGCAGGCCTCCGGCGCCCAGACCGGCATTCCCGGCGTCGATGCCGTAATCGCGGTCGCCTCCGGCAAAGGCGGCGTCGGCAAATCGACGACCTCGGTAAACCTCGCGCTCGGATTGAGCGCGCTCGGTTTGAAGGTCGGTCTGCTCGATGCCGATATCTACGGACCGTCAATTCCGAAGTTGCTCGATATCAAGCAGAAGCCGGAGACTCTTGGCGGTACCCGCCTCAAGCCGATCGAGAAGTATGGCCTTAAGGTGATGTCGATCGGTTTCCTGATCGATGAAGAGACGCCGATGATCTGGCGCGGCCCGATGGTGATGTCGGCGATCACGCAGATGCTGCGCGAAGTAGAGTGGGGCAAGCTCGACGTCATGGTCGTCGACATGCCGCCGGGCACCGGCGATGCCCAGCTCACCATGGCGCAGCAGGTGCCGCTCAAGGGCGCGGTCATTGTTTCGACGCCGCAGGATCTGGCGCTGATCGATGCGCGGCGCGGCGTCGCCATGTTCAAGCGTGTCAATGTGCCGGTGCTCGGCGTGGTCGAGAACATGAGCTACTTCCTCTGCCCGGAATGCGGCACGCGCTCCGACCTGTTTGGTCATGGCGGCGCCCGTCACGAGGCGGAACGGCAGGGGGTGCCGTTCCTCGGCGAGGTGCCGCTGCACATGACCATTCGCGAGAAGTCGGATGCGGGACTTCCTGTGGTTGCGACGGAACCGGATGGCGTGCACGCCAATACCTACCGCGACATCGCCGCCAAGGTTCTGCAGCAAATCAAAGGCGGCCCCTCGCGCAGCGCCCCGAAAATCGTCATCGAGGCGTAACGTCGCGGCATTAGAGGAACGTCGAGCGAGAGCTTTCTCCGCCTCATTTTGCGCAATATTACCGCTCATCGAGCAGCTATGCATGCTTGCAATGCAGGCATGACGCTGGTC
>JAEZEY010000215.1 GCA_023432845.1 Pseudomonadota bacterium | reverse complement strand
CGCCAGACCAGCGCGCCGATGACGCCGCCGGCCACGAGCCCCGGCGCGGCGATCATCAGCGCGATGAGCGCGAGGTCGAAGGGCGAGAAGATGCCGCCGATGTCGGACATGAGGGATGACTCGTCATGCCCGGTCTTGTGCCGGGCATCCACGACTTTATCCGATGGCAGCGAAAAAGGCGTGGATGGCCGGACCTGTCTTCGACGAACTTTGCGTGGCGATGACGGTGGACAAGCTGTTACGCCGCCGCGTCGTCGGTCACGCGCACGATCTTGCCGAGCTCCTTGCCGATGGCGCGTTCGGCGGTCTCGATGTCGAAGCGGTTCTGCAGATTGAGCCAGAGCTGAGCCGACGTGCCGAGCGCCCGGCTCAGGCGCAGCGCGGTGTCGGCGGTGATGCCACTGGTTTCAGACGCGATGCGCTCGACCCGCGTGCGCGGCACGCCCATCGCCTTGGCCAGCGCGCCGGGCGACAGTTCGAGCGGCACGAGAAATTCCTCGCGCAAGACTTCGCCGGGATGGAGCGGTGGGAGCGTTTTAGCCATATGGGACCCTCCTTGGTCTGGAACCGTCAACGTCCGTTCTCGGTTGCCTAGTGATAATCCGTTATCTCGACATCCGCTGGACCTTCCGGTGTCCAGTGGAAGCAAATTCGGAATTGATCGTTGATCCGGATTGAATGTTGCCCCTTCCGGTCCTTGCTCAGTGCCTCAAGCTGGTTTCCCGGCGGCACTCTCAGATCGCGCAGATCGTGGGCGGCGTCGAGATAGCCGAGCTTGCGGCGCGCGACCTTGACGAGATCGGCCGGGAAGCCCTTGGGGCTTTCGCCCCGGGCGACTGCTTCCGTGGTTCTGTCCCGGAAGGATTTGATCATAAGCTAATGTATCATCGAACGATACAGATAACAAGGGCCACGTATCATGAAACGATACAGCCTGGATCCCCGCTTTCACGGGATGACCGGGAGAGGGCGGGGCGAGGGGAGTACGATTATCGCCGCTTCTTATTCGCCCTGAACCCGCCCCGTTGCCCCGGCTTGCCCATCGTTGATCGCGGGCCTTCACCCTTGCGCGCCGGGATCGATTCAACGCCGGGACCCATTTCATCGAGGCTGGGTTTGCGAGGCCCGTCTTTTCTTGCGCCATCGCGCGCCGGCTTGAATTCGTGCCAGGTGGCGATGCCCATTTCGTCGAGATGCGGCTTATGCGGGCGGGAGAGGGGATCGGTCTTCACCCCACCCCGCGCTTCGCGCGACCCTCCCCCTCCAGGGGAGGGTGAAGCGCGCCCGCCTTTGCCCGTAGTAGCGCGGCGCAGCCTGGGGTCCTGCGTCACCATGATGTTGCGCGCGGTCGGGTTGTCGACCACGGCGAGCTCGGTCTGGCGCAGGCGCTTGAGCTCGTCGCGCAGCCGCGCGGCCTCCTCGAAGTCGAGATCGGCGGCGGCTTCGCGCATGCGCGTCTCGAGATCGGCCAGCACCGTCTCGAAATTGTGGCCGATGGTGGCGGCGTCGCCGAATTCGCCTTCGGCGTTCTTGCCCCCGGTCGAGATGAGCACGTGGTCGCGCTCGTAGACCGAGTCGAGAATGTCGGCGATGCCTTTCTTGACGCTCTCCGGCGTGATGCCGTTGGCGGTGTTGTATTCGACCTGCTTGTCGCGGCGTCGGTTGGTCTCGTCGATGGCGCGCTGCATCGAGCCGGTTACCTGATCGGCGTAAAGAATGACCTTGCCGTCGACATTGCGCGCGGCGCGGCCGATGGTCTGCACCAGCGACGTCTCCGAGCGCAGGAAGCCTTCCTTGTCGGCGTCGAGAATGGCGACCAGCGCGCATTCGGGAATGTCGAGGCCCTCGCGCAGCAGGTTGATGCCGACCAGCGCGTCGAAAGCCCCCAGCCGCAAGTCGCGGATGATCTCGATGCGCTCCAGCGTGTCGATGTCCGAGTGCATGTAGCGCACGCGAATGCCCTGCTCGTGCAGATATTCGGTGAGGTCCTCGGCCATGCGCTTGGTCAGCACGGTGATCAGCGAGCGATAGCCCTTGCGCGCCACCTCGCGCACCTCGCCGACGAGATCGTCGACCTGCGTGCGCGCCGGGCGGATTTCGACCTCCGGATCGATCAGCCCGGTCGGGCGAATGACCTGTTCGACGAAGACGCCGCCCGACTCGTTGAGCTCCCAGGCCGCCGGTGTCGCCGACACCGCGACGGTCTGCGGCCGCATGGCGTCCCATTCCTCGAAGCGCAGCGGCCGGTTGTCCATCGCGGAGGGCAGGCGGAAGCCGTATTCGGCGAGCGTCGCCTTGCGCCGGAAGTCGCCTTTGAACATGGCGCCGATCTGCGGAATGGTGACGTGGCTCTCGTCGGCGAAGACCAGCGCGTTGTCCGGCACGTATTCGAACAGAGTCGGCGGCGGCTCGCCGGGCTGTCGGCCGGTGAGATAGCGGGAATAGTTCTCGCTGCCGGCGCAGGAGCCGGTGGCTTCCATCATTTCAAGGTCGTAGCGCGTCCGCTGCTCGAGCCGCTGCGCCTCGAGGAGGCGGCCGGCATGGTTGAGCTGATCGAGCCGCATCTTCAGCTCGCGCTTGATGCCGTCCATGGCCTGGATGAGGGTCGGGCGCGGCGTGACATAGTGCGAGTTGGCGTAGATCTTGACGAACTCCAGCTCGTCGGTCTTTGCGCCGGTGAGCGGGTCCATCTCCTCGATCTTCTCGATCTCGTCGCCGAACAGATGCACGCGCCAGGCGCGGTCTTCATAGTGCGCCGGGAAGATGTCGATGGTGTCGCCGCGCACGCGGAACGAGCCGCGAAAGAAGTCGCCCTGCGTGCGCTTGTATTGCAGCGCGATCAGATCGGCGAGCAGCTGGCGCTGCTCGACCTTGCCGCCCTGCTTGAGCGTGAAGGTCATGGCCGAATAGGTTTCGACCGAGCCGATACCGTAGATGCACGA
>JAEZEY010000163.1 GCA_023432845.1 Pseudomonadota bacterium | reverse complement strand
CCGCTGGAGAGCGCTGACGATGGCCCGCCACAGCTTCTTCTGCATCGACGGCCACACCTGCGGCAATCCGGTGCGCCTGGTCGCGGGCGGCGGGCCGCGGCTCGACGGGGTCACCATGATGGAGCGGCGGGCGCATTTCCTGGCCGAGTACGACTGGATCCGCACCGGCCTGATGTTCGAGCCGCGCGGACACGACGTCATGTCTGGCTCGATCCTCTATCCGCCGACCCGCGACGACTGCGACGTGGCGATCCTGTTCATCGAGACATCGGGTTGCCTGCCGATGTGCGGCCACGGCACCATCGGCACGGTCACGGTCGCCATCGAGGAAGGCCTCGTCAAGCCGCGCGAGCCCGGCAAGCTCGCCATCGAAGCCCCGGCCGGGCGTGTCGCCATCGAGTATACGCAGAACGGCCGCTTCGTCGACCAGGTGCGCCTGTTCAATGTCGCAAGCTATCTGCACGCCGCCGATGTCGAGATCGAGGTGCCGACGTTAGGCGCCCTCAAGCTCGATGTCGCCTATGGGGGCAACTACTACGCCATCATAGAACCGCAGAAGAACTGGCCCGGCCTCGACACCATGCCGGTGTCGGAAATCCAACGGCTGTCCCCGCTGGTTCGCAAGGCGGCGCAGGAAAAAGTCGCGCCGGTGCATCCGGAAGACTCGCGCATCCGTGACGTCACTCACGTACAGTGGACCGACAAACCGCGCGCTTCGCGCGCCCATGCCCGCAACGCCGTATTCTACGGCGACAAGGCCATCGACCGCTCGCCATGTGGCACCGGCTCGTCGGCGCGCATGGCGCAGCTCGCCGGCAAGGGCCAACTCAACACCGGTCAGGAGTTCATCCACGAGAGCATTATCGGCACGATGTTCGACTGCCGCGTCGAATCCGAAGCCACCGTCGGTAACTACCGCGCCATTCGCCCGAGTGTCGCGGGCTGGGCCCAGGTCATCGGCCATAACACCATCTTCGTTGACGACCGCGACCCGCTCGCCCACGGCTTCCAGGTGGCCTGACAGGTCGCCTGAACCATTTCACCGGCGCCGCTGCACTCCCGAAGTCAGGATCTGCTTATGACCGCTGCTACCACCACTACGTTCCGTGCTTCGCTTGGCGACATGGACCCGGAATCCAGCGCCTACATGGCCTTGCAGCCGCCGCCGCCGGCGACGCCGCCGACGCCGGAACTGGCGCGCGAAGGCATGCGCCGCGCGCGGCCGTTCAACCAGCCCGACCTGCCGCATGTGGCGATGACGCGCGAGTATTCGGTGCCGGGCAAGGGCGGTTCGTTCCAGGTGCGCTATTATCGCGGCGTCCGCACCTTCTCCGACGAAGCCCTTCCGGTGCAGGTCTATTTTCACGGCGGCGGCTGGGTGATCGGCGATCTCGACAGTCATGACTGGGTGTGCCGCGCCGTCGCCAATGCCGCGAACTGCGCCGTGGTCAGCGTCGACTATCGCCTCGCGCCTGAGCATCTCTTTCCGGCGGCGTTCGACGATGCCGTCACCGCGACCCAATGGGTGGCCGCCAACGCGGCGATGCTGAACATCGATCCGGCGCGCATCTCGGTCGGCGGCGACAGCGCCGGTGGCAACCTCGCCGCGGTCGCCGCGCTCGCGCTGCGCGATGAAGGCAAAATCAAGCTGCGTGCACAGGTCCTGACCTATCCGATTGTCGACCTGACCTTCGAATATGACGAGCGCTTCGAGAAGGGCGTGGCGCTGACCAATGGCGGCATGCGCGACTTCATCGACCAGTACGTGCCGGATGTCGCCCAGCGCCGTGACTGGCGCTGCTCGCCGTTGTTTGCGCCGAGCCTGAAGGGCCTGCCGCCGGCGCTGGTCATCCTCGCCGGCTTCGATCCGCTCTATGACGAGGGCGAGGCCTATGCCGCGCGGCTCCAGTCAGAAGGCGTTCCGGTGACGGTGAAGCGCTTCCCCGGCCAGATGCACGGCTTCGTATCGCGACCGAAGCTGCTGCCGAAATCGCTCGACGCCATCGCCGACATCGCGGCGTTCATGGAAACGCAAGCGTGACCGGCCGCCGACCCGAGCCGGTAATAAATTATTAACCATGTCGGCTCGACACTGCTCTCCGACCCCCGGAGTGCAGCCATGTCAGCTTTCGAGCCGAGCCGAAGCGCGCCGAGCCTTGTCCGCCGCAACGAGCTTCTTGAACGCGTGGAGAGCGCGGCGGCCATCGCCGTCTGCCACCAGACGAGCCGCGTCGCTTTGGATCGCTCGCTCCAGGAATTGCGGGAAGAAAGCGCGCGGACGATGATGCTGATCCGCGACCAGCGGGCCTCACCGCTTTACCAGCTGCGCTATCGCCAATCTGCGCCGCAGGGCCGCTTCGCGACCGGCCGCTAGTTTCGTCCCAAAAAGATCGACTGCACGTAGCCGCGATAGAGCATGATCTGCCGCGGCAGGATGTGCGGATCGTTGAGCATGCGCCCCATCACCAGCCCGCCCTCGACCAGGGTCGAGGCCATATCGGCCAGCGCATCGAAGTCGACATCCTGCCGCGGCGGATAGGTTTTGGCGAGCAATTCGAAGCGCTCGCGGAAGCGCTGGCGCCAGGCCAGGATGCCCTCGGCGTTGAGTGCGCGGATGTCGCGGCTGAACAATTGATCCTGATAGGCGAATGACGCGGCGAGACACCCCGGATGCGCCTCGGGAAGCTTCTCGAACATCTCCGCGAACAGCTTGAGGCCGACCAGAAAGCCGTGCAGCGCATCGCTGTGCAGTTCGTCGCCGCGCCTGAATATGCCGTCGAGCACCTGCCGGTCGTGCGCGAGGTAGCGCAGCATCATGCCCTTGGCGAGCTCGGTCTTGTCCTTGAAGTGATAGAAGAAGCCGCTTTTGGTGATGCCTACGGCGGCGATGATCTCGTCGATCGAGGTGCCGGCGAATCCCTTCGCCAGCACCGCGGCCTCGGCCACGGACAGAATCTGTTCGCGGGTATCATCACCCTTCCGGCGCGTTTTCTGGAGCATCTTATTAGTGTACCAGAAGTCCAGTTGACATGCGCGCGGCGCGTTCAATTTTCACACAGCCTCCCAAAAAGTTGTTTATTTTCAATTCGCTTTGCCATGCAAGCCGCACGGTCTCGACCGCACCATGAGTGGGCTGGATCACATCGCCCGACCGTTCTAGTTCGGCGCTCCATCAAACAAAGACGAATTCCAGAACAAACAGGAGACACCCATGGCTTCATTGAAGGCCAAATATCGCGGCCGCCTGCCGCTCAATTCGGGGCAGATCTTTCTTACCGACAGCGGCATGGAAACAACTTTGATTTTCCACGACGGCCTCGATCTGCCGTGCTTCGCCTCGTTCACCTTGCTCCAGTCGCAGGACGGCACCGCGCGCGTGCGCGACTACTATGCGCGCCATGCGAAGATTGCCAAGCGCGGCGGCTTCGGCTTCGTGCTGGAGACGCCGACCTGGCGCGCCAACCGCGACTGGGCCGGCAAGCTCGGCATTTCGTCGGCGGATCTGGCCGACGCCAACCGCGCCGCGGTCGCGCTGATGGCCGAGCTGCGCGATGAGTTCGAGACACCGTCGCAGCCTTTCGTCATCTCCGGCAATATCGGCCCGCGCGGCGACGGCTACGACCCGAGCCGGAAGATGAGCGCGCGCGAGGCGCAGGATTATCACGGCGAGCAGATCGGCGTGTTCGCCGGCACGCAGGCCGATCTCGTCTCGGCCTTCACCATGAACTACATCGACGAGGCGACCGGCATCGCCCGCGCGGCGCAGGCGCACGCCATGCCGGTGGTGATCTCGTTCACAGTGGAGACCGACGGCAAGCTGCCGACCGGCGAGACGCTGAAGGACGCGATCACGGCGGTCGACGCGGCGACCGGCGCCTATCCGGTCTACTACATGATCAACTGCGCGCACCCGACGCATTTCCGTGACGCGGTGGCGACCGGCGAAGCCTGGCTCGGCCGCATTGGCGGCCTGCGCGGCAATGCCTCGCGCAAGAGCCACGCCGAACTCGACGCCTCGACCGAGCTCGACGCGGGCGATCCTTTGGAGTTCGGCGCCCAGCATGCCGAGTTGCGCCGGCTGTTGCCGCGGGCCTGCGTGCTCGGCGGCTGCTGCGGCACCGACCATCGCCATGTCGAGCAGATCGCCTTCGCCTGCGAGGCCATGGCGGCGTGACCGCAAAGTAAAAGGGCGGCCTCATTGGCCGCCCTGACTTGGTCATTCCGGGGCGTGAGCGCAGCTCGCGAACCCGGAATCCAGAAACGTCTTCATGTTTGGCTGGATTCCGGGTCCGCGCTTCGCGCGTCCCGGAATGACCGGCATTATCACTCCGCCGCGATCTTCACTTCCGGCGCCGCGGCGCGGATGTCCGGCGAGACGTGCTTCTCGTACTTCTCGAAGTTCTTCTGGAACATGGCGACCAGCTCGCGCGCGGTCTTGTCGAACGCGGCCTTGTCCTTCCAGGTCTTGAACGGGTTGAGGAGGTGCGGCTCGACGCCCGGCACCGAAGTCGGCACCGCGAAGCCGAAATAAGGATCGGTGCGGAAATCGGCATCCTTCAGCGAACCGTTGAGCGCCGCGGTCACCAGAGTGCGCGTCGCCTTGATCAGCATGCGGCGGCCGACGCCGTAAATGCCGCCGGTCCAGCCGGAGTTGACGAGCCAGACATCGACATTGTGCTCGTTGATGTAGGCCTTCAACAGGTCGGCATAGACCGACGGATGCCGCGGCAGGAACGGCGAACCGAAGCAGGTGGAAAATTCCGGCTGCACGCCGACGAGGCCCTTCTCGGTACCGGCGACCTTTGCGGTGTAGCCCGACAGGAAGTGATACATCGCCTGCTCGGGCGTCAGCTTGGCGACCGGCGGCATCACGCCATAGGCGTCGGCGGTCAGAAAGATGATGTTTTTGGGGTGCGAGGCGCGGCCGGTGCGCGACGCGTTCGGGATGAAATCGAGCGGATAGGCCGAACGGGTGTTCTCGGTCTTGGAGCCGTCGTCATAGTCCGGCACGCGCGTGTCCGGATCGAACACGACGTTCTCGAGCACCGAGCCGAAACGGTTGGTGGCGTCCCAGATCATCGGCTCGGCTTCCTTGCTGAGCTTGATGGTCTTGGCGTAGCAGCCGCCTTCGAAGTTGAAGATGCCGTCCTCGCCCCAGCCGGTCTCGTCGTCGCCGATCAGGATGCGGTGCGGGTCGGCCGACAAAGTGGTCTTGCCGGTGCCGGACAGGCCGAAGAACAGCGCGCTTTCCTTGCCGTCCTTCGAGACATTGGCCGAGCAGTGCATCGGCATGACGTTCTTGGCCGGCAGATAGAAGTTGAGCGTGGTGAATACCGACTTCTTCATTTCGCCGGCATAGGACGAGCCGCAGATCAGCACGATCTTGCGGGTGAAATCGATCGCCACCATCGTATCGGAGCCATCGCGACCGCCATGACGCTTGGCGTCCGGCCTGAACGACGGCAGGTCGACGATGGTCATTTCCGGCACGTAATGCGAAAGCGCCGAACGCTCCGGGCGAATGAGAAGCTGGCGGATGAACAGCGAGTGCCAGGCGAGCTCGGTGTAGACGCGCACCTTGATCTGATGCGTCGGATCGGCGCCGCCAAGCAGATCCTGCGCGAAGAGCGACTTGCCCTTGCAGTGCGCCTGGAAGTCGGCGAGCAGATTGTCGAAGTTCTCCTTCGACATTTTGCGGTTGCCGTCCCACCAGACGCTGTCGCGCGTGAGGTCGTCCTCAACGGTGTGCTTGTCCTTGGGGCTGCGGCCGGTGTGATGGCCGGTCTCGGCGCAGAGCGCACCGCCGGCGACGATGTGGCCTTCGCCATTGAGAAGGGCGTGTTCGTAGAGCTTGGGCTCGGTCAGATTCCAGTTGACGCCTTTGAGATCCGTGAAGCCGAATTTATCGGCGCCGTATGCGGCGTTCCGTACACCTGTTTCCTGCACGCTTGCTCTCCCAGTCCGGCGGAAAAAGCACCGCCGCGGCCGCTATGGCCGAATTCCTTTTAGAACTTTCGTCGAAGCCTGCCCTGAAGGCGCGTGACCATAGTCATCGACGCCGTGAATGCCAAGATCAAAGCCATGCATTATGAAGCCCCGGCATTGCACTGCATCAATGACTTAACGCGACCGGTGGGCCGCGGGTTTCACAAAGCTTGATGAGTCATATGATGACTGATCAATGATGCAAAGCGGCAAGCCCTTCACATTGCACGAGCCTTCTCAGCGAGTTCTTTCAAAACCGTGCGGAGCGCTCCGGAGCCGGTCACCCGCCGCGGAAACATGAGCCGCAGCGACAAGGGGCCGCTCTGCAGATCAATACCGTCCGGATCGATCCCGGTGCAGCGCCACATACCGTCCAGTGCGCCGCACAGCTTCACGGCATACAGATTAAGTGCGGCGGCGTGGTCGTCATTCATGTGCGCGACCGCGCTTTCTTCGGCGTCGATGAGTTCGCGGGCGTCTGCGACGTCGGTCAGCACATCGGCGGCTGTGAGATCGGCCGCCCGGGCGAAACCACCGTTCAAATGAGCGGACACCACATTCATGCGCCAGAAGGCGAAATCGGCGAAGTCGGCATACAACTGCGATTTCGGATGCTGCGCCAGGAAACGCCGGCGCAGCCGCGCTTCGTCCGCGGCATCGCGCGGCACCTGCTCGAACGCGCCGAGCACGGTCAGACGCGGGTGGGCGAGCGCGTCGCCCTTACCGGTCTCGGCCAGCATGACCGAGGCCCGACCGTCGACCTCCAGATTGGCGGTATGGGTCGACAATCGCGAGATCAGGATCACCGGCGCGCCGTCGGCATCGGTTGCGACGTTCACCAGGGAGGCGAAGGGGTGGCCGGTATTGCGGTCCAGGGTGGCCAATGTTCCCGTGCGAGTACGCCGTAACAGATCCCGGGCGATCGTCCGCGGTTCGAAATCCGCCGGCGGCGCGGCGTTTTCCGGCAAACGGTCAGGCATGGAACCTGGAAGGGCGCCGGGTCGTTCGGTCATGGTCGCTTGGTCTCACACGTTGAAAACAGGGCCGTTTTTCGGCCAATTACCCTTGAATTCGGCCCAGAATCACATAGTTGTTGCAAAGAGGCCACAATTCGAACCCCGTTTGCAGGCTTCAAATCGCGCGGGACGACACGTCAGAAGGGGCTTTCATGCCAACCATCGCGCTCGTGGACGATGACCGCAATATCCTGACCTCGGTGTCCATGGCACTCGAGGCCGAAGGCTATCGGATCATGACCTATACCGACGGCGCCTCCGCCATCGACGGGTTCAAGACCTCGCCGCCGGATCTCGCCATACTCGATATCAAGATGCCACGTATGGACGGCATGGAGACGCTGCGCCGCCTGCGGCAGAAGTCCGACGTCCCGGTCATCTTCCTCACCTCGAAAGACGAGGAGATCGACGAACTGTTCGGCCTCAAGATGGGCGCCGATGACTTCATCCGCAAACCTTTCTCGCAGCGTCTGCTGGTCGAGCGCGTCAAGGCGGTGCTGCGCCGCGCCACGCCGAAGGACGGCACGGCGCCGAAGGAAGTCGATACCACGAAGGTGCTCGAGCGCGGCCTGCTGCGCATGGACCCGGAGCGTCACACCTGCACCTGGAAGGGCGAGCCGGTCACGCTCACCGTCACCGAATTTCTCATCCTGCAGGCGCTCGCTACCCGCCCCGGCGTGGTGAAGAGCCGCAATGCGCTGATGGACGCCGCCTACGACGATCAGGTCTATGTCGACGACCGCACCATCGACAGCCACATCAAGCGCCTGCGCAAGAAGTTCAAGTCGGTCGACGACGACTTCGAGATGATCGAGACGCTGTACGGCGTCGGCTATCGCTTCAAGGAATGACTTCTGCTTAACCTCTCCCATAGGG
>JAEZEY010000152.1 GCA_023432845.1 Pseudomonadota bacterium | reverse complement strand
ATCATCGCCGGCCCGGCGATGGAGAAGACGCGGGCGGTGTTGATCTCGACCGGGTACGTCAAGGTAAGCGGCGCTTCACTTCCCGCGCGGCGCGTTGACGAGGCGCATGATCAGCCAGATCGGGATGACGATGACCGCGCCGAGCAGGAAATAGCCCCACAGCCAGCGCACGGCGTCGAAGCCCATGTCCCAGATGTTGCGGACCAGGCGTCGCAGGCTATGGACGATGTCGAGCGGGTCGAGACCGAGCGCCGACAGGATGACGCCGACCAGGATCGATACCAGGATCAGGCGCACCAAGACGCCGAGCGGCGATCCGCCGAAAATGCGGGTGGCGGTGTCGTTGCTCATGCGGCGCTCCAGGGGCTCCAGCTCGTTCGGCATGTGTGACTCGACAATACCTGATGCGAAGTTCCGGTGGCGGTCAAGTTAGGCCTTCGCCATCATTTTCTCCAGCGTCTCCAGCCGGTCGGCCTCACGCGGCGGCTTGTCCCAGCGGAGGCGGCTGATGCGTGGAAAGCGCATGGCTATCCCCGATTTGTGGCGGGTCGATTGCTGCAGGCCCTCGAATGCCACCTCGAGCACCAGACCGGTATCCGGCTCATGGGTGACCTCGCGCACCGGGCCGAACTTGGCCACTGTGTGGCGGCGGATGAAGCGGTCGATCTCGGCGAGCTCCTCGTCGGTGAAGCCGAAATAGGCCTTGCCGACCGGCACTAGTTCGTCGTCACCATTCCAGACGCCGAAGGTGTAGTCGGAATAGAACGACGAGCGCTTGCCGTGGCCGCGCTGCGCGTACATCAGCACGGCATCGACCGTCATCGGGTCGCGCTTCCATTTCCACCACGGGCCCTTCGGCCGGCCCGGCACGTAAGCCGCGTTGCGGCGCTTGAGCATGACGCCTTCGACGGCGTCGGCGTCGTCGCCGGCGTCGCTGCCGTCGGGATCGGCGCGCGCGGCGATGAGTTCGTCCCAGGTTTTGAAGGCAATCAGCGGCGAGAGGTCGACGCGCCTCGTGCCGAGCTTGCGAACGAAAGCCTCGAGCCGCGCCCGGCGTTCGGCGAAGCCGAGATCGCGCAAATCGCCGCTCTCGTCGGCGAGCAGGTCATAGGCGCGCAGATGCCCCGGAAATTCGGTCATCAGTTTCGGCGTTACTGTCTTGCGGTTGAGGCGCTGCTGCAGAACGTTGAACGACTGCACGCGGCCATCACGCAGGATCAGCAACTCGCCGTCGATGGCGCCGGGCTGGCGCAAGCACGGCAGCAGATCGGGAAAGCTCGACGAGATGTCCTCGCCGGTGCGCGAATAAAGCCGCGTCACCAGTGCGCCGTGCTCGTCGCGCCCGGCCACCGCCTGCACGCGGATGCCATCCCATTTCCATTCCGCCATGAAGTCGGCGGGATCGAGCGCGGCGAGATCGCCGTCTTCGATGGCATGCGCCAGCATTGCGGGTCGGAACGGGGCCGGATCGCTGCTGACCGGCTTGTCGCCTCTGCCCTCGAGCCATGCGAACAGCTCGGTGTAAGGCGGTTCAAGGCCGGGCCAGATGACTTCGATCTCGTCCGGCTCCTTGCCGCCGAGCGTTGCGGCGGCGGTCTTTGCGAGGCGCGCCGAGACGCCGATGCGCAGCGCGCCGGTGACCAGCTTCAAGAGCGCCCAGCGTCCGGTCTCGTCCAGCACATCGAGCCAGCGCGCGATCTGCGACGGCAGTTGCGCCTTGCTCAGCGACGAGAGTGTCTCGACGACCTCGGCGAGGGTGGGGGACGGATCGTTGCGCAGGAGCTTTGTTTCGTCGCGCGGCGTTGCAAACAGATCGGTCGGAAATTCATCGAGCGCGGGCGAGCCGACGGCCTTCGGTTGCCACATCAGCGCCACCGTCTCCGACAGATCGCCGACGTAATCATACGACAGCGCGAACAGCGCCGGGTCGGTGCGCTCGGCGACGAGTTGCCGGATCATGCCGGCCTTGGCGTTGCGGAACGTCAGCGAGCCGGTCATTGCCGCCAGCGCATAGCCGCGGTCCGGATCCTCGGTCTCGCGGAAGTACGCTGCGATCAGTCTGATCTTGTTGTTGCGCCCCGGCTCGTAGGCGAGGCGGTCGAGCAATTCGGCGAAGCGGTTCATTTTGCCCTCTCCCCTCGTGGGAGAGGGCGGCGAGCGAAGCGAGCGGGTGAGGGGGTGTTCATTTCGGCTCCCCCTCACCCGACGCCTCACTGCGTTCGGCGTCACCCTCTCCCACCGAAAGGGCGTTTACGCCCGTCTTCGACGGGCTATCGGGAGAGGGCTCCTCCTCCTCATTGCCATAGCCGACGATGGCCAGCGGCCTGGCCTTCAGCCCCTGCATATGCGCCCAGTGCACGAGGGCTTCTTCCTCGCCATGGGTGACCCAGACTTCCGAGCAGCCGGTGGCTTGAATCGTTTTCGTCAGGCCATCCCAATCCGCATGGTCGGAGATCACGAGCGGCAGCGTGATGCCGCGCTGCCTTGCGCGCGCCCTCACGCGCATCCAGCCCGAGGCGAAAGCGAGCACCGGGTCGGGAAAGCGCCGCGACCACAGATCCGACATCGCGGTCGGCGGACAGATGGTGATGGTGCCGGCGAGTTCGGCCTTCCTGGCGCTGCGCACGAGTTCGACGGGGCCGAGATCGATGCCGCGCTCCTGATAATACGTCGTGATCTTCTCCATCGCGCCGTGGAGATAGATGGCTTTGTCGTAGCCGGCGGCGCGCAGCATGGCGATGACGCGCTGCGCCTTGCCGAGCGAGTAGGCGCCGACCAGATGAGCGCGCTCGGGAAACACAGTCACCGAATGCAGCAGCTTGCGGATTTCGCCTTCGGCATCGTGATGGCGGAACACCGGCAAGCCGAAGGTCGCCTCGGTGATGAAGACGTCGCACGGCACCAGTTCGAACGGCGCGCAGGTCGGGTCGGCGACGTCCTTGTAGTCGCCGGAGGCGACGATCCGGGTTCCCTTGTGTTCGACGGCGATCTGCGCCGAACCGAGCACATGGCCGGCGGGGTGGAAGCTGACGCGCACGCCGTTGAGGTCGAGGCTCTCGCCGTAGCGGATCGCCTGCGTGGAGCCGGCAAAGTTCTCACCATAGCGCAGGCGCATGATGTCCAGGGTCTCCTGGGTCGCCAGCACATGGCCGTGCCCGGCCCGGGCGTGGTCCGAATGGCCATGGGTAATCAGGGCCTTGTCCACCGGCCGGGTCGGGTCGATATGAAAGCCGCCGGCCTTGCTGCACAGGCCGGACGACGTGGGGACGAGAATTTGTTCGGGCCGCATGACGGTTTAGATAGGTATTGATCCGCAACGCGCGAGCGACCCCTTGAGTGCCATCCATCGGACTTCCGGCGACCTGATCGCGCGGAACTGCTGGCGGAGGTGGTCGGGCTGGCGCCGGCCTTTGCCGCGGCGTGGTTCGCGCTCGACGACAAGGGCGTGCCGGTGCCGGGGCTGGTCGTGGTGGCCAAGAAATAAACCGTCATGCCCGGGCATAGCCGTTCGAAGAACGGCGTCCGAAAGACGCCTATTGTCCCGGGCATCCACGCCTTGCTTTGATGCCGTCAAGACGTGGATGGCCGGAACAAGCCCGGCCATGACGCCGAGATTGTTGTGAGCGAACTGATCAAAACGCCTTTGCTCCCCGATGTCTTCACGCGCTGGTTCACGACGCGCGGCTGGCAGCCGCGCGCGCATCAACTGGCGTTGCTGGAGAAAGCGCGCGCCGGCAAGTCGTCGCTGCTGATCGCGCCGACCGGCGGCGGCAAGACGCTCGCGGGATTTCTGCCGACGCTGGTTGAACTCTACCAAGCATCGCAGCGCGTTCCGGCGCGTCCGCGAACTCAGACTGCTCCCTCCCCCCTTGTGGGGGAGGGTTGGGG
>JAEZEY010000141.1 GCA_023432845.1 Pseudomonadota bacterium | reverse complement strand
GTCTCCCACCATGCGGCCCCAAGGAAGGTCAAGCCGACAGCGCTTCCATCTCGGCGAGAATGGCCGAGCCCATCTCCGAGGTGCTCACGGTCTTCTCGCCGGCGGTGGCGATGTCCGCGGTGCGAATGCCCTTCTCGAGCGTCGCCGCGATCGCCTTGTCGATCAGGTCGGCTTCCGCGCCCATGTCGAACGAGTAGCGCAGCGCCATGCCGAACGAGGCGATCATCGCGATCGGATTGGCGAGTCCCTTGCCGGCGATATCCGGCGCCGAGCCGTGCACCGGCTCATACATCGCCCTGCGCCGCTTGGTCTTGGGATCGACCTCGCCGAGCGAGGCCGAGGCCAACATGCCGAGCGAGCCGGTGAGCATCGCCGCGATATCGGACAGCATATCGCCAAACAGATTGTCGCAGACGATGACGTCGAACTGCTTCGGGTTGCGCACGAGCTGCATCCCGCCGGAGTCGGCGAGCTGATGCTCGAGCGTTACGTCCTTGAACTCGCGGTCGTGCGTCTGCTGCACGACTTCTTTCCAAAGCACGCCGCTCTTCATGACGTTGTGCTTCTCCATCGACGTCACCTTGTTGTTGCGCTTGCGCGCCAGCTCGAAGGCGACGCGCGAAATGCGCTCGATCTCGTAGGTGTCGTAAACTTGCGTATCGATGGCGCGCTTCTGGCCATTGCCGAGGTCGGTAATGGTCTTGGGCTCGCCGAAATAGACGCCACCGGTGAGCTCGCGCAGGATCATGATGTCGAGGCCTTCGACCAGTTCGCGCTTGAGCGAGGAGGCGTCGGCCAGCGCCGGATAGGTCACGGCCGGGCGCAGGTTGGCATAGAGGTCGAGATCCTTGCGCAGGCGCAGCAAACCGGCTTCGGGGCGCGCCTCGTAGGGCACGTCGGCCCATTTCGGGCCGCCCACGGCGCCGAAGATGATGGCGTTGGCGGCCTTGGCCTTTTCCATGGTGGCGTCGCTGATCGCGGTCTTGTCGGCGTCGTAGGACGCACCGCCCACCAGGCCTTCCTCGTAGGCGAAGCGGTGCGGCCCCCTCTTGTTGAAGAACTCGATCAGCCGCTTCACCTCGGCCATCACTTCGGGGCCGATGCCGTCGCCCGGCAGCAGGAGCAGATTGTGGGTCGCCATGAACGCCTCGCCGTTTCAGGAATGCGCGGATTTGCTAGACGGCGGCGGCGGCCTTGGCAAGATACGGCGGCAGGCGGGCTGCTACCCGGATTGTGAGGCTGCGGCCCTCGGCAAGGTCGATCTTTCCCCCACCGGGCCGCTGATAACGCTGAGCGAGCCGTCCGCCTCGAGGACGACGGCGGTGACCGCCGCAAAATCGGCGATGCCCTCCGACCGGACCGCGGCGCTGATGTCGTCCGTCGTAATCATCTCGGCGGCCATGGCTTCGTCGATGAAGCGGCCCTGAAAGTACAAAAGCCTGGGCTCGGACTTGGCCAGCCGCTCCGCGCGCGGCGAACGCACGAGAAGATAGGCGACGGCGAACTGCAGAGTACACAACAGCAGCAGAGCCAGCGCGCCATCCGCGAGCTTCACCTCCTTGCTGATGATGACGCTGGACAGCGTCGATCCGAGCGCGACCGTCACCACGAGATCGAACGCGCTGAGTTTCGACAGCGTGCGCTTGCCGAACAAGCGGACGTAAAGCACCAGCAGCCCGTAGGTTGCCGTGCCCAGAACCAGGATGCGAAGCAAGCTGAACCAGTTGTCGAAAAACATAGGTCGTTCTCTAACTCACTTGAGGCAAGCCATGGGCGCGAGTTCGGTTCCCGCGCGCGAGCAAGGCCGGCAGGGCCCAAGTGCGTCGGACGGAACCGGCGGCGGCCGGCGAATTGATGAGGCGAGCCCCTTCACGATCGACCGTGAAGAGAGGCCGAGATTTGGCGCCGCCTTCAACTGGCTGTGGGACTGTCTGACGTTTCAGCGGCGCGCGGCTGATCACGCGCGCGCATGACGACGACGCCTGACCCCGCCGACGACGTCGCCATTCGCCTTTGCGACCATGGCGTCCTGAAAGAATGTTGCTATTGTCGCGCCGTAGCGTGACCAGAGGAGTTATTTCGTGAGCGGCAAAACCAATTCCGGCAATTTCTTCGAGGATTTCAAGCTCGGCCAGCAGATCCGCCACGCCACGCCGCGCACGGTCACTCTCGGCGACGTCGCGCTATACAACGGCCTGTTCGGTTCGCGCTTTGCCGTGCAGTCGGCCGACACCTTCGCCGCGCGGATCGGCTATCCGCGCGCGCCGATCGACGACTTCCTCGTTTTCCATATGGTGTTCGGCAAGACGGTGCCCGACATCTCGCTCAATGCCGTGGCCAATCTCGGTTATGCCGATTGCCGTTTTCTAAAGCCGGTCTATCCCGGCGCGACCTTGAGCGCGACGTCCGAAGTGATCGGTCTCAAGGAAAACTCCAACCGCAAGACCGGCATTGTCTATGTGCGCTCGCGCGGCCTCGACCAGGACGGCGCCACCGTGCTCGAATATGTGCGCTGGGTCATGGTGCGCAAGCGCGACGAAAAGGCGCCGGCACCGAACGAGGTCGTGCCCGAACTGCCGGGTTGCGTCGACGTCGGCGCGCTCGGCAATGGCTGTCCGATCGTCCAGAAAGATCAATATGACACCGAACTCGCCGGCAGTCCGCACCGCTTCGGTGATTACGCCAGGGGCGACAGGATCGATCATGTCGTCGGTATCACCGTCGAAGACGCCGAGCACATGATCGCGACGCGGCTCTATCAGAACACCGCGCGCGTTCACTTCGATCATTTCACCGAGAGCAAGGGCCGCTTCGGCGGCCGGCTCATCTATGGCGGCCACGCCATTTCGCTGGCGCGGGCGCTGTCGTTCAACGGCCTAGGCAACGCCTTCCACGTCGCCGCGATCAATGGCGGGCGCCATGTCGCGCCGCTGACGGCCGGACTGACGGTGTTCGCGTGGAGCGAGGTGCTCGACACGGCCGAACTGCACGGCCGCGACGATGTCGGCGCGCTGCGCTTGCGCACCGTCGCCACCAAGGACAAGCCGTGCGACGACTTCCCGTACAAGATCGGCAAAGAGTACGACCCGGCGGTCATTCTCGATCTGGATTATTGGGTGTTGATGCCGCGGTAAGCCGGAAGGATCATGTGCTCTCGCGTCTTGCTTCACGCAAATGATCGACGAGTTGCCGCGCATAAGGCGGCAGCGCCTTGTAGTCGCGCAGGCAGATCGACAGATTGCGCAGCGCCCAGGCGTCGGTGAGTTCGACCACCTGGATTGCCATCGTCTTGGCCGCCCAGCGCGCGGTGGTCAGCGGCACCACGCCGACGCCGACATGATTCTCTACCATGCGGCACACCGCATCGAACGAGCGCAATTGCACGCGCAGCCGCAAGGTACGGCCCGCGGCGCTCGCCTTGTTGGCGATGAAGCGCTGGATGGCGCTGGCGCGATCGATGCCGACGAAATTGTAGTCGAGCGTTTCGGCAAAGCTGATCCTGCTGCGCCTGGCGAGTTCATGGCCGCGCGCCACCACCAGCACGAAACGATCGCTGCGGAACGGATAGGTCGTCAGCGAGCCGGCATCCACCGTGCCGGCAACGATGCCGATGTCGCCGACGCCTTCGGCGATCAGTCCGACGATCTCGTCCGACAGCCGCTCCTCGATATCGACGCTGATGTTGGGATGCGCGGCGAGGAAACTGCCGAGCGCCTCGGGGAGGAACTCGGTCAGCGAATTGGTGTTCGACAGCACCCGTACCTGGCCGGCATGGCCCCCGGCATAGACGCCGAGATCCTCCTGGAGGCGCTCGGATTGCTCGAGAATGGTGCGGGCGTGCTGCAGCAGGGTTCGCCCGGCCTGCGTTGGCGCCACCCCCTGCCGGCCGCGCGTCAGCAGTTCGGCGCCGAAGGCCTCTTCGAGTTTCCGAATGCGCGTCGAGGCCGCCGCCAGCGCCAGATTCATGCGCTCGGCACCGTGGGTGATGCTGCCCGCCTCGACGATGTGCCGAAACAGGCTCAGGTCGGTAAAGTCGTAGCGCATGGAACTTTTCCAGCTCTGCCTTCTTTTTTCGCGAAGGCTCTCTACGCGAAACACATATTGATCGATATAATTTAGCCGGTTTAGTTTCGCGGTTGAAGAAGTTTAACTTGGTCCAGCTCCAAACAGGCGGAACCGGGCGCATCTCGTGCGTTGCGGTAAATCTGCAGTTTAGATAACCAACCGTCCGCGACCGCCGACAGGGCTACGGCGGTGCGAGGAGACATAGACATGGCCGAGCTCAAGGCTGGCGCCGGCACGGCGTCGCGACGTTCCCGACCGCTTTCCCCCCACCTGCAGATTTACCGTCCGACGCTGACGATGACGATGTCCATCGCCCATCGCATCACCGGCGCTGCGCTGTATTTCGGCATGCTGCTGCTGGCCTGGTGGGTGATTTCCGCCGCCTCCGGCCCGAACGCCTACGCGACCTTCGAAGCCTTCATCGGCTCCTTCATCGGCCGCGTCATTCTGTTCGGCTACACTTGGGCGCTGCTGCACCACATGCTCGGCGGCATCCGCCACCTGATCTGGGACACGCTGCACGGCTTCCAGCCGGCCGAGCGCGAATGGCTCACGCTCGCCACCCTGGTCGGCTCGATCGTCCTGACGATTGTGGTCTGGGTCATCGGCTATCTCGCCGTCGGAGGTCCGCGATGAACCCGCAGCACGACATGCGCACCCCGGCCCGCCGCGTTCGCGGGCTCGGCCCCGCGCGCTCCGGCACCAGCGATTTCTGGCATCTGCGCCTGACTGGCGTCGCCGGCACAGTCCTGACGATCGCGCTGATCGTCATCCTGATCTCGCTGCTCGGCCGCAGTCACGCCGCCGCGGTGCAGATTCTCGGCTCGCCGCTGGTCGCCATCGTAATGCTGCTGTTCATACTGACCAGCGTCTACCACATGTGGATCGGCATGCAGGAGATCATCCTCGATTACGTCCACGACGATAAATATAAATTCCTGAGCCTGATGCTGAATACCTTCTTCTGCGTGGCCATCGGCCTCGCCTCGGCATTCGCCATCCTCAAAATGTCCTTCGGAGTCTGACGATGGCTGACAGCAACGGCAAGATGAACGGCGGTCCCGCCATCAACGGCCGCGCCTATCCGATCGAGGATCACAAATACGATGTTGTTGTTGTCGGTGCCGGCGGCGCCGGCCTGCGCGCCGTGGTCGGCTGCTCGGAAGCCGGTCTGCGCACCGCTTGCATCTCCAAGGTGTTTCCGACGCGCTCGCACACCGTGGCGGCGCAGGGCGGCATCGCCGCCGCGCTCGGCAACATGAGCGAGGATGACTGGCGCTGGCATATGTACGACACCGTCAAGGGTTCGGACTGGCTCGGCGACCAGGACTCGATCGAATACATGTGCAAGAACGCGCCGGCGGCGGTTTACGAGCTCGAGCACTGGGGTCTGCCGTTCTCGCGCCGCGAGGAAGACGGCAAGATCTACCAGCGTCCGTTCGGCGGCATGACCACGCATTACGGCAAGGGCACCGCGCAGCGCACCTGCGCCGCCGCCGACCGCACCGGCCACGCCATGCTGCACACGATGTACGGC